>URBS01000006.1 GCA_900546085.1 uncultured Collinsella sp. | reverse complement strand
CCTATGACGTTCTGATTCGTAGTCAGACCCTCTATCCAGCTGAGGTAACGCCGCAGCGCAAGACATATAAAACCACTTTAGCTTATTGGAGTCAAGCACAATTTCAAACTTTTTTGTGGAACGCAGTCTTGTCATGCTGCTCCGCATATACCGTCGTTCCCCGTACGATCGATTGGCTTTTCGATCACGTCAAACTTAGCATCAAGTTCCCTCAGGAGCGATCTCACCCGCTGGGCACAATCATAATCGGCAAACGAGATACTCAACATGCGAGCAACCTGGTTAGATGTCCGGACCCCATAGAAATGCTCCAGGGCCACAAGCCCCTCGTGCGCCACAAACGTCTCAACCACATGAGGCGACTCCTCAAAGCACCATTGGGTCAACGGACCCCCGCTCGTCTGTCGAACCACCAGGCCACCCATGCCAGACGGCTCACACGTCACAAGCAGGTACTCCCCGCCCTCGTCGCTCTCAAACAAAACCACCCGATCATCAAACAGCTCCATCGCGTCCCCTTTCTCTCGCTCTTATTTAGCAAAAGCATAGCAGGTAGATTGCTGTATACAGAACAGTTGTTCGTGTGTTTTCTATTGAGCTGTCCGCACGGCATGGTATGGACCTGCGCACGAAATAGGGCGCCCCCGAAGGAGCGCCCTTGCATATCGCCTATGCAGCCAAGTTACGCGACCGGCTCGATCTTCTCGAGGCCGCCCATGTAGGGACGCAGGACCTCGGGGATCGTGATGGTGCCGTCGGCGTTCTGGTAGTTCTCCAGAATGGCAGCCATGGTACGGCCAGCCGGCAGGCCGGAACCGTTGAGGGTGTGCAGATAGCGCGAACCCTTGAAGTTCTCGGGGTCGCGATACTTGATGTTGGCGCGGCGAGCCTGGAAGTCACCGCAGTTGGAGCAGGAGCTGATCTCCTTGTAGGCGTTGTAGCTCGGCAGCCAGACCTCGATGTCGTAGGTCTGACGGGCAGAGAAGCCCAAGTCGCCGGTGCACAGGCTAATCACGCGATACGGAAGGCCCAGCTGCTGCAGCAGGTACTCGGCCTCGGCGGTCATGCTCTCGAGCTCCTCGTCGGACTCCTCCGGCTTAGCGAACTTGACCATCTCGACCTTGTCGAACTCGTGCTGACGGATGATGCCACGGGTATCGCGACCGGCGGAACCGGCCTCCTCGCGGAAGCAGGGGGTGAAGGCGGTGTAGCGGCGCGGCAGGGTGTCGGCGTCGAGGACCTCACCGGCGTGCAGGTTGGTGAGCACGACCTCGGCGGTGGGGATCAGGAAGTTGTCGCCCGAGACGTGATAGGCGTCGTCCTCGAACTTGGGCAGCTGGCCCGTGCCGAACATGGTCTGACGCTTGACGACGATGGGCGGCCACCACTCCTTAAAACCACGGCTGGTGTGCGTATCGAGGAAGAAGTTGATGAGGGCGCGCTCAAGACGGGCGCCGGCGCCACCGAGAACGGTGAAGCGGCTGCCGGAGAGCTTGTTGCCGCGCTCGAAGTCAAGGATGTCGAGGTCGGTGCCCAGATCCCAGTGCGGCTTAAAGTCGAAGTCGAACTCGCGCGGGGTGCCCCAACGACGGCGCTCGATGTTCTCGTCCTCGTCCTTGCCGTACGGCGTGGCCTCGCAGGGAATGTTGGGCAGGTGAGCCATGAAGTCGTACTGCTCCTGCTCGAGGGCGGTGCGGCGCTCGGCCAGACCGTCAATCTTCTCGTTGACGGCGCGCACGGCCTCCTTGGCGGCCTCGGCCTCGTCCTTCTTGCCCTCCTTCATCAGGGCGCCGATCTTCTTGGACTCGGCATTGCGCGTGGCTTGAAGTTCCTCAACCTCGGTGATGACGGCACGACGCTCGTCGTCGAGCTCAAAGAACTTCTCGCGATCCCAAGACGTCTGGCGGTTAGCCATGGCGACATCGATGGCATCGGGGTTCTCGCGAACAAACTTGATATCAAGCATTAGATCCTCCGGCGATATACATTCCATTTAGGTTGCAACCTTGTACATGTATGGGCAAGTATATACTTATGAGCGTTTACGACCCAACTCAACTACGCAAGAAGGCACCCAATGGACGCAGTTTTTTCCTTTTTGTTTGGCACCCGCACCGGTTTTGCCATCCTTTTCGCCGGCGGCATCCTGCTGTTTGCGATTATTGCCTTTGTAATGGAGAAGCGCACCCATAAGATGTATGTCGACCGCGGCCCCAAGTCCGAGGACGAAGAAGACAGCTTCTGGGACTAACCTGCCAAAAAGGGACAGGTTTATTTTGGTCGGTTTTATCTGGGCAAACGCAAGTGCCCCGCAACTGGAATTGAGCCAGTTGCGGGGCACTTTTCGCTAAAAGGACAAAACCGCAGGAAAAACCTGCCAAAATAAACTGTCCCTTTTTTGGTCGGTTTTACTGGAGGGTTGCGTCGATTGCCTTGACCAGGGCGCTGCGCATGCCGGCGTCCTCGAGTGCAACGACGCCCTTGATGGTGGCACCGCCGGGCGAGCATACGGCATCCTTCATCGCCGCAGGATGCTGGCCAGTTGCAAGCTGCAGCTTTGCCGTACCCAGCACCATCTGGCTCACAATGCGATAAGCATCCGCACGCGGGATACCGTGCTTGACCGCCGCATCGCCCAGGGCCTCGATTGCCATGGCGACAAACGCCGGAGCGCAACCACCCACCGTGCCGCCCACAAACAGCAGGCTTGTGTCGAGCTCGACGACAGCGCCAAGCTTACCGAGCAGGTCGAGCACCATAGCACGCTGCTCGTCGTTAAGCGTCGAAGCCTTCTCGCAGGCGATGACGCCCTCGCCCACCGAAACCGGCGTGTTGGGCACCGTCGAGATATGCGCGACGCCCGGCAGGACCTGCTCCCACTTGGCACTGTCCCAGGTCCAGGCAACCGACAGAACGACCTTTTTGGCAAGAGCATCCTTGAGCGGGGCGAATACCTTCTCGATCATGTACGGTTTGACCGCAGCGACCACGATATCGGATGCGGCGACAACCTCGGCGGCATCGTGGCAGGCGACCATGCCGCGCACCTCGCAACGCTCGACCAAAGCATCGTAGCGGCCTGCGCAGGCGCACATGTCGCCCGCGGCCACGCCGGCGGCAATCCAGCCATCGGCCATAGCACTCGCCATATTGCCAAAACCGACAAATCCGATCTTCATATCACACAGTCCTCTCAGATGCGTTCCTCAAAAACGAAAGTCATTGTCCCACGCTATTGTTTCGTATTGCCGACCTACTTGTGATACGGCTCGCCACGGCTAATCTTGTAGGCGCGGTAGATCTGCTCCAGCAGCACCACGCGCGCCAGGTTGTGCGGCAAGGTAATGCGCCCAAAGCTGAGCATCTCGTCGGCGCGGGCGCGCACCTCATCACTCACGCCGTCCGAACCGCCGATTACAAAGGCAATGTCGCTACTACCTCGCAGCATAAGATCGTCGAGCCTCGCCGAGAGCTCCTCACTCGAACGCTCCTTGCCCTCAATGGCCAGCAAGATCACATGCGCTCGAGACGGCAAGGCAGCAAGAATCGCCGCCCCCTCCTTGTCACGCGCAGCATCCACACCGCCCGCCTTAGCCGGGTCGATATCGGCCACCTCGCGGATATCCACCTTGGCATAGGCACCCAGACGCTTGGTGTACTCAGCGCACGCGTCCTTCCAAAAGCGCTCCTTGAGCTTACCAACACAAACGACGGTGTATTTCACGCGCGCCTACTCCTTCGAATCGTTTTGAACTTTGCCGGCAGCCAGCATCTGCTCGAACATAGAGGCCGACTGCGAGAAGTCGCTCGGCAACACGACCGTCGAGTTTTTGCCCGTACGTGCGAACTCCGTCATCATCTCGGTCCACTGCGTAAACATGAACAGCTGGTTGGCCTCATCGTTGCCAACGCCTGTCTCCTGGATAATCTCGAGCGAATCCTTGATGCCCAACGCGATAGCTTTGCGCTGGTTGGCGATGCCTTCGCCTGCCTTTTCCATCGCCTCAGCCTCGGCGGTCGCCTCGGTGACGCGCTTGATGCGGTCTGCCTCGGCGAGCTCCTGTGCCGCAGCGCGCTTGCGCTGGGCGGCGTTGATGTCGTTCATGGAGTTCTCAACCTCGGTCGGCAGTGCGATTTTGGTGATGAGCGTCGACACGAGGGTGAAGCCGTAGGCGGCCATCTGCTCGGAAACGGTAGCGTTGACATCCTTGGCGATGTCATCCTTCTTGGCAAAGACCTCATCGAGTGTGTAGACAGGGATGGAGGAGCGCAGGGCGTCGGTGATGAAGTCGCGCATCTGGTCGACGGGCTCCTGCAGCATATAGTAGCTCTTGTAGATGCCCGAATCTGCCGGGCCGGCGCCCATGTCATAGCTCACGTGGTACTGAGCGGAGACCTCAAGGCCAATGGTCACGTTGTCCTGGGTCTTAACGTCGATGCCAAAACCATTTTTCATGGTGCGCAGACTCACCGTGGCGGCCTTGCGGTCAATCACGGGCACCTTCACGTGGAAGCCCGCGTTGACGATACGATTGAACTTACCCAAGCGCTCGATGATCACAGCGTGCTGCTGCTCAACGACGTAGCAGGCGTTGGGGAGCAGCAACAACAGGATGATGATGGGAATCAAAAGGCTGGTAAGGGCGGCGATGATACCGGAAAACAGCATGGTCTCTCCTCTGATAGGCACACGTTGGCATTAGGATACCCGTCCAAGGAGATCGTGCATAACAAAAAAGCTCCCATTGCTGGGAGCTCTTTCAATCCATGGTGCTGGCGAAAGGACGTCCGCGTATCCGCTTCGCGGATCCGCACCGGCATCGGCCGCCTGCCGGCGTCCTCGCCAGCTCGCTAAAAACGCTCCGCGTTTTCTTTACGCTCGCTCCTTCACAGGTTCAAGTCCCTGCGACGGGCCCATAACAAAAAAGCTCCCATTGCTGGGAGCTCTTTCAATCAATGGTGCGGGCGAAAGGACTTGAACCTTCATGGGGTTGCCCCCATACGGACCTGAACCGTACGCGTCTGCCAATTCCGCCACGCCCGCGTGCAGGAATTAGAATAACGGAGCGCCACCGCGAACGCAAGAACTATTTTTGAAAAAGTTTGCAGGCATTTTCCCAAGCGGCATGCGCGATTGTTTCGGCGTCCTCACCAGTGCGATCGACACGGTCGTTAACCAGCGCGTTTGCCGTAATGGAGATCATTGCTGGCTCGCATTCAAGACCGCGAATGGGCTCCGGCGCCATATACGGGCAATCCGTCTCGAACAAAATGCGGTCGAGCGGGGTCGCCGCAAATGCCTCGCGCACGTCGTCGTTGCGCTTAAAGGTGGCCGCACCACCATAGGCGATATAGCAGCCCAGCTCCACAAAGCGCTCCATCGTGGCGCGGTCCTCGCCAAAGCAGTGCAGCACGCAACCGGCCTGAGGCACACCCACCTCGCGCAGCACGTTGTACGCATCCATATGCGAGGTGCGCTCCCCATCCGAGTCCTCGTGCCGCAGGTGCAGCTCCACCGGCACATTGCGGCGCACGGCAACTTCGAGCTGACGCGCCATGCAATCAATCTGCACACTGTGGGGCGCCGGCGCGATGTCGTCGTCGTAATCCATGTGGTAGTCCAGACCGATCTCGCCGATACCGGCGCACAAAGGGTCATCGAGCGCAGCAACAACCTGCGCGTGAATGTCATCGGTATAATCCGGCGCGCCATAGGGGTGAACGCCAGCGAGATACTTGATCTGCGGAATATCCCGCATCGGCAGAATTTCGCGCGTCAGCCAGTCGCTATAGTCCGTCACGCTGCGCTTATCGGCAATGGGATCGAAGACCGTCACCAACAGGTCGATGCCCGCGGCTTTGGCGCGCACGAGTGTCTCGGGCACTTCTTTGCCCCAAAACGAAAGCAGATGCGCATGCGTGTCAGCAAGCGGTGCCAAGGGCACGGGACAAGCAACCGTCTTCTTTTTCTTGGTAAACGTCACGCGTTCGGCATTAGGCATCATGGATTAGCTCCTGGGCCAGACGGACAAAGTCGGCAACATCAAGCGTCTCGGCGCGCGTGGTGGGTGCGATACCGCAAGCCTCAAAGGCGGCATCGAGCACGTCCTTGGCAAAACCGTTGGCGCTCATGGAATTGCGGATGGTCTTGCGACGCTGAGCAAATGCAGCGTCAATCACGCGGGCCACATATTCGCGATCGAGTTCTTCGGGCACCACACCGTCAACACGGTCGATACGCACGACGGCCGAGTCCACGTGCGGCGCCGGCATAAAGCAACGCGGCGGCACCTCAAAGCGACCCGTCACCTGCGCATACAGGCCGAGCTTTGCCGTATAGCCGCCATAGGTCTTGTTGCCCGGCACTGCGGCAATGCGATCGGCAACCTCCTTTTGCACCATGACGACAGCGCGCTTAAGCGTGGGCATCGTCTGGAAGAACTGAAGAATGATCGTCGCCGCCACGTTATAGGGCAGATTCGCGACAAACACCGTGGGTTCACCACCGGCGGCCTGCTCAATCTGCTCCGGCGTCACCTTGAGCGCATCGCCCATGATAAAGCGGAAGTTGGCATAGTCGGCGGCGTGGGCATCGAGCACCGGCTCAAGCTCGGGATCGGCCTCAATGGACGTAACGCACGCCGCTTCCTGCAGCAACGCAAGTGTCAACGTTCCACAACCCGGACCCACCTCGAGTACGCGCTCGTCACCTGCAAGCTCGGCAAGCTCGCAGATACGCTCGATCACATGATTGTCGATTAGAAAGTTCTGGCCCAGGCGATGCTTGGTCGCAAGGCCAAACTCCTCCAGCAGCTCCCTTGTTGCCGTGGGGTTTGCCAAAGGCGAAGTTGTCATAGTTGCCTCCTTAGCAAGATGGCGGCGTCTTGAAACAAAAGGGCATGGACCGTGGCGGCCATGCCCTTACAGCTAAACAGCAAATTGCCGATATGGCGCTCGCGCGGTCTCTACGCCAGACGCGGGAACAGCGGATCGCCCTTCTCGACGGGCTGACCGCCGGCAAGCAGGCCCCAAGTGCAAATGCCCTTGAGGTCGTCGCTCGCGGCCTCGCCCTCACAGGACAGGCGGCGCAGAGCCTCGACAGAAGTCTGGGGCATGAGCGGCATCAGCAGGTGGGCGGCGATGCGGATGGCCTCGAGCAGGTTGTAAATCACAAATGCCAGCTCGTCAGCCTTGGCCTCGTCCTTGGCAAGCGCCCAGGGCTCGGAGTCCTCGATGTAGTGGTTGGCGGCATGGATGAGCTCCATGACCTCATCCTTGGCTCCGCCGTAATCGAGCATGTCCATCTTGGCCATGTAGCGCTCGACCAAACCGTCGGCAATCTTTGCCAGCGGGTTATCGAACGCGTCGGCAGACGCCGGTTTAGCCGGGGCGCAGCCGTCAAAGTACTTTGCGCTCATGTTGAGCGAGCGCGAAATGAGGTTGCCCCAGCTGTTGGCCAGATCGGCGTTGTAGACCTGCTCCATGCGATCGAAGCTGATGGCGCCGTCGGTGCCGGGGACCACGTCGGTCATAAAGTAATAGCGGTAGCCCTCGACGCCCAGCATGTCGATAACATCCTGCGGAGCGATGGCGTTGCCGCGGCTCTTGGACATCTTCTCGGCCTTACCGGTCTCGGCATTGCGCACGGTCAGGAAGCCGTGGGCAAAGACGTGCTCGGGCAGGGCCTCGCCGATGGCCATGAGCATGGCGGGCCAAATGACGCAGTGGAAGCGGATGATGTCCTTACCCACGATGTGGAACTGCGCGGGCCAGCGATAGGCCAGCTCGGCACGCGCCTCGTCGGTGTCGACACCGTAGCCGACGGCCGTCATATAGTTGAGCAGCGCATCGAACCACACGTAGGTCACGTGACCCTCGTCAAACGGGACCTGAATGCCCCAGTCAAAGCTCGTGCGGCTCACGGAAAGGTCGTTAAGGCCGCCCTCGACAAAGCTACGTACCTCGTTCATGCGGAACGCAGGCTCGACAAAGTCGGGGTGCTCGTCATAGAGCTTGAGAAGCTTGTCCTGGAAGGCGGAAAGCTTAAAGAAGTAGGACTCCTCCTGCACGCGCTCAAGCGGACGGTGGCAGTCGGGGCATAGATGCTGGCCGACGCTGCCGTACTCCTCGTCACCCTTCTGGACCTGCGTATCGGTAAAGTAGGTCTCGTCGGGCACGCAGTACCAGCCGTCATAGCTGCCCTTGTACAGGTAGCCGGACTCCTTCATGCGCTCCCATAGATACTGCACGGCGTGATGCTGGCGCGGCTCGGTGGTGCGGATGAAGTCGTCGTTGGAGATCTCGAGCTTGCTCCAAAGCTCCTTGAAGTGCGGAGCCTGGCTGTCGGTCCACTCCTGCGGCGTCATGTTGTGCTTGGCTGCAGCCTCGGCGACCTTCTCACCGTGCTCGTCCATGCCAGTCAGGAACTTGACGTTATAGCCGGCGGAGCGACGATAGCGAGCCTGGACGTCGGCGATGATGGTGGAATAAGCCGTGCCCAGATGCGGATCGGCGTTGACGTAGTAAATGGGCGTCGTGATAAAAAACGAAGGCTTGCTTTGATCCATGGGGTTTGTCCTCCAGAAAAACGTTGCATACAGGGGATGATTCTAGCGCAAGGGCTGGATATCCTCCATCTATTGCATATCGAGCACCATGGCATAGACATCGCGCTTGCGGCGCGAATACTTCTGAGACAGGCGCTTGGCCACCGCAGAGGCGGGCTCTCCCTCCTCGAGCGCGGCACGGATGTCCTCGCGCAGGGCTTCGTCTGGGTCTACCGCTGCGGCTCCAACCGGCACGATGCCAACCTCCTCGTCCTCGCTCGGCGGCGCGATGACCAGCGCAATCTCGCCCTTCACCTCGCCGCGAGCACACAGCTCCTCGGCAAGCTGGGCGGCAGGGCCGCGCAAGACCTCCTCGTGCAGCTTGGTGAGTTCGCGGCAGACGGCGACATCGCGCTGGGGAAAGACCTCGGCCACGGCCTCGAGCGTCGCCACGATGCGATGTGGAGACTCGTAGAAGATGAGCGCGCCGGGGACGACTGCAAGGCGCTGCAGTCGGCGCACGCGGTCGCCGTGCTTGCGACCCAAAAAGCCTTCGAAGAAGAAATGCTCGCAGGGAATACCGGACGATACGAGCGCCGTGACGCAAGCAGAGGGGCCGGGAACAACTTCGACAGGCACATCCGCCTCGCGCGCCGCCTCGACCAGCGCCTGGCCGGGATCGGACACGCTCGGCATGCCGGCGTCCGAGGCAAAGGCGAGGGTCTCCCCTGCCAGCAGACGGTCGACCAGGCCGGCGGCGCGACTTGCGATCACGTTCTCGTCGCAACGAACGAGCGGCTTGGAGATACCCAGGTGCATCAGCAACTTTGAGGTCACACGCGTGTCCTCGCAGCAGACGGCGTCGGCGGCGGCAAACGCCTCGCCGACGCGCGGAGACAGGTCGCCCAGGTTACCGATGGGCGTACCGACCACATAAAGTTTGCCCGTGCGGGCGCTGTTTTGCGTCATATCAACCTATTCAATCATGCCGCGCTCGAGCGTGCCAAGTGCCGCGCGGGCGTCCCATGCTGCAATACGTTTCTCGGTCTTCCACGTTTGGAAGAACCAGCCAGCCGCCGGCGCAAACGAAGCCAGCTGGTTGGCGATAAACACGCGCTCGTAGGCATTGCGACCCTCGGGTGTAACCGACGAGTTGGCAAAAATCGCCGCGCCCGACCATTCGCCCACCAAAACGGGGAACCCAGTTGCGACCGCCTCTTTGAGCTCACGCTTGTTGCGCGAAATCGCCGTCGTCAGACCGCGGGGGCTCGTGATGTCGAGCGCATACTCGTCGCGGTAATGGTACAGGTGAAGGTCCATGTAGACGTTCTTGTACTTGGCACCGCGCATAAAGTGCTTCCACTCGCCAGGGTGTCCCGAAGAGGAAAAGGCGACGATCTTGTCCTCGGGCATATACGAACGAACGAGCTCATACGCGTCACGATAGAAGTTGCGCAGGTAGTGCGCCGGAATACCGTCCGTCACAGTAAAGAGGCTCTTGCGCACACTCATCTGCGGCGTATCCAACAGCTCGATGCCCAGCAGGCTCTCGGCCTCACCATAGCGATCGGCCAGGCGCTCGAGCACATCGAGCGCAACGTGACGGCCATTGGTGGACGAATGCCACTCAGCGACGACTTCCGGCGTCGTGGGTGAATCGTTGGAATCGCCCTGACCGCCGGGTACAGTCGCCAGATCGAGCAGTACGCGGATGTTGTACTTGGCGGCCCACTCAATAGCACGGTCGATATAATCGACGACCGAGATGTAGGAAGCGTCGGACTCCTGCGAGCCAAAGGCATACCACGGCACCGGCAGGCGCACGGCGTTGAGACCGATCTGCGCCATACGACGAAAATCGTCCTCGCTCACAAACGTCTCGTAATGGCGACGCATGCGCTCGTTATAGGCAGCGGCGCCCATTGCCTCTTGCAGCTCCGCCGCGTTGGATGCACCGGTCGCCGCATACAGCGACGGGGTCACCCAGGGCTCGGGAATAAACCAGCCAGAGAGATTAACGCCGAGAATCCTCTCCATCACGGCCCCCTTCGAATCGCGCAGGTCGAACCTGCATCGTATTGCATAGGAAAAGTATCGTTTTGAGTATACCCGCGCGTGCGGACAGGCGACCGAACGGTCTACAAAGTGGCGCAAAAGTGGGAGGAATGTCCGGGCAGGCGGAACCCGAGATGCACACGTGCATCGGAAGTAGGCGGCCGGAAAGCGTGCCCCGTTTTTTCGCAAAAAAATGGGATGCATTTTCCGCGGAGCCATGCATAAAAGAAAAGGACCCCTTTGCAGAGGTCCTAGTCAATTCATGGTGGCGGGGAAGGGAATCGAACCCCTGACACGAGGATTTTCAGTCCTCTGCTCTACCAACTGAGCTACCCAGCCATTTGAGGTGTGCCTTGTTTCAAGGCTTGATTAGTATAACCAAGGACGCGCTCCGGTCAACCGAGAATTTTAAAAAAGTTTTTGAGCGCGACATCGACCACGATCTCGATCCTATAGAACGGCACGTCAGAAGCATCAACCCGCCGCAAGAAGTTTTTCACTCAGGGCCGCGCGGGCAAACTCACTTGGCGTCATTCCCTCGGCAGCCGCCCGTCGATGAATAGCTTCCTTCATTCCCAGAGGAATCTTGACCGATAGCGTTGCCGTTCCCTCACCTGAGAGTGGGGGCCGTCCATGCACGATCCCACCAACGGTGTGTTCGCCATCCGGAAACTCTCCGCGCTCGTACGACTCACACCACGCGTCAATCATTTCATCCGTTACAACCTGACCATTAGCGGTCGTATATGTCTTGCCCATCATCGACCCCTTTGCCGAGCTCGCTCGATCTCTTGCCAGAATTTCTTCTGAACCGGAGACAAGGCATGAATAATGAGCCACCCGCGAATAAGTTCGACCGCAACGAGCTCCACGCTCCGTCCGTCCGGAAGCCATCCAATCGCAAGCCATCTCGGCGGCTCGTCTTCCGACTCGCGGCGAATACACTCAGTAACCGCGAGCCAGGCACCAAGCACCTGTTTTTCCGTCAGGTGCTTTTTAGCGTTGGGATGGATCTCGACATCCATGCATCTCCTTCCCCATCTTACCCAATTTCGTATGACGAAAGTCCGCCGTCGCCAATTCTTAAGCCGGCACGCGTTGGAGAGCAGGGGTCGAAACAATGATTGAAGGGCGCTCTAGTGCGGCCCAGGCGCCGGGGCAGGAGCACATACGCCAGGGACGTACGTTTTCGTAGCGCGCGAGGATATTGCCGTCGCGATCGATGAAGGCGATGTCGATGGGATAGGCCATAAAACACGTGTGGACCGAAGAGCAGCGTGGAAACGCCATGACGAGCGGCAAGCCGTTGGCGGCAACCGGATGCCGTCCCAGCATGCCGCGCAGGCGCACGACAAACGACTCCGCCGCCACAAACTCCGCCGGCGTCCAACCCAGCCTATTGAGTGCCCGTGCGTAGGCGATGTAGGACGAGACCGCGGTCACATGACCACCCCCGGGCGCCATGGATCGACCGTCACCGCGCGCTCGTACGACAACGTTGTCGGCGCCCCCAGCGGAACGCCAGCGATGCTGAGAGAAGTCGGCCACGGCTCATAGTGCATGGTGCAGGTGTAGGTCCTAAACGTACCGGATAGGGAGAGCAGGCCACCATCCGATGCCTCCGCGCCTTGCTCGCTCGACACTTCGATCTGCAAGTCATAGCCTTCCATGGCATTCAGAATTTGAGTCTGGACCGTCGCCGAGGCATCGACAGAGCTTTCGTCGCCCTCCCCCTCCGACGCCACGGCGTGCGCCAACACGATGTCGGGCACCACGCGGTCGAAGCGCGCGACAGCGCTGGCATAGATCATGACGTTGTACACGATGAGTGCCAGCACCAGCAAAACGGGCGTAACCACTGCCATCTCCACCGTCGCTTGGGCGCGCTCCTCGCGCAGACGCATGCGGATACTCATTACGACCCACCGCCCAGAGCGCCAACCAGCGTGGCGACATCGACGGTGAGCGGGATGGAGCCGCCGCCGGGCAGAGGAATCTCCGCAAGCGTGAACACCGTACCGCTGATGGTGCGTTCGACTTGATACTCCAACGCCTCGCAAAGCGCCTTGGGATCGGTCACGCCCAACGGAATACTTCGCAGTTTGTCTTGCGCTTGAGAGAGACCGGCAATGCCAGACCCCGGGCTCTTAATGACGTTGGCGGAATCGGTCAGCACCGGCTTTCGCAGGCGCAAGTCGCACGGTTCCAAACCCAGCGCCGCCACGGACGCCGAAACGGTATCGCCGAGCCACGATGCGATGGAGCCCAACGCGCCGCTGCCCCCTCCTAGGCCTTTAATCATCTCGTCCATAAGTTCGTCGGCCGAACCTTGGATGTCTCCGTATCCCACAAGCAGCCGTCCCCAGACATCCATGACGCCATCGAGTACGCCGGCAACGCCACCCGAGCGTTCCTTCAATGTCGAGAAAAATCGCGAAAGCACGTTGTTTTGCGCCGTCGCCTCATCGGGCGCCAGCACCGCGGCAGAGATGGCACCGCGATCGCCAAGCCTGACTGCCGTGTTAAACGAAGAGTTGAGCTCATCGGGGCTCGAGATGGCACCCGAAACCGCAAAGGCAACCACGCCGTTGCGACCGGGCGGAGCGATACGCGGACGCTCGCCCGAAAGCGCTTTAATGGCCTGGTCAAACGCATTGCTCGCACGGTCGGCCTCATCCTCGGTCTGACGCATGAGCTCAAGCTCTTTGTTCCGACATTTGACGTATTCCTCCAAGGCCTTTTTGAACTCGTCGAAGTGATATTCGAAGCCGTTTTCGATAGAGGTTGAAGGCGCCGCAACAGCACCAAGCGACAAAACGCCAAAATGGCATTTGCTGCATTTATCCTGTCCATCGTAATCGGCAACCGAAGCAAATCCGCTCGGCGTCCCTTTCTTATAGTTAGGGCAGGTCGTCCCGTAATGCAGATACGCCTTGTCATCGTTCACGCTAGTCGGCCACACCGCATCGGTATAGAGTTCCGTCGCCCGAACCTCATCAGAGTTGCGCGGCAGCAGCGGAATATAGGAGGAAACCCTGTCTCCGTTCTCGGTTATATGCGCCCGATCGACCTCCGCGCTCGCATAGGTATAAAACGCCTTACGCGCCGCAGACTCTGCCTTCATCTCGACACTCGAGCCGTGGGGCTTCTCATTTGTCAGACGCCAATGGTAGTAGTCCTTCGCGCGATCAAGGGCAACTTGGGGCTCCCACGTAACGCTCGATGAGTAATGCGGATTTTGAACACCGGAGAGATCCGTTAGGCTTTTCGCACGCTCCCACATGCAAGAACAGCTGCCGACCGAGCCCTTGTCAGACCCACCACAATCCGCCAGCCAAGCACGCTCTTTAGCCTTCGCCGTGTCCTCAGAAGCCTTCCGCAGCTCCTCGGCCGCACACTCTAAATCATCTGATGTGTCTTTAATGGCATCGGTCGAGATCTCGGACCCCTCGAGCGCAGCGAAGTCAGACTCGGATGTCCTGGGCACGGCAAGCGCCGTACCGGTATAGGTCACACTATCGGTATCCTGCGCCGACACCGCCTGCGTGGCACGCGCGGCGATCAGATACGGCAGAGCCGTCTCGATTTTCTGTAAGCCTTCCGATGCGCTTTTGGCAAACTTGTTGCGCGTTTTAATGATCTCAATCCCGGTGTCGACCATATTGCTGGCAACCGGCTCGGCACCCGGGATGAGGATGGCGACCAGGCCCGTCCCGATCGTGGCAAACCCCGCCAGCCCCAGACTCAAGATGCTCGCATCAACCACCGTGGCAGCCGTGTGATAGGACGACACTACGTTGGCACCCGCCAGCGCGCCGCTATCAGCCGCCACCTGGGTATCCCCGGCACGCGACATGCTCCATATTGCCGCGGTCGACGAAAACAACAATGTGAGCACCACTAGGATGACCACGGCAGAAGAAAGCGTGGTATAGGCGCCGTCTTCGATAAACAGATCGACACCGGCTCGACCCATAAAGCCGCCTCGCTTGCGATGGCAGCTCGGACGGTGCGTCAAAACGCGTCTAGACCAGAAACACTTAATCCCATGCAGCAATCCACGAATCATAATCTCCCTCCAGCCATTCGGGACGCGATTGATACGAGACATCGACCTTGAGCTCAACGTAGCCGCCCTCGGCGGTACCACCCATAGCCTGCGCAAACGCACCGATCACAGGCAACGGCTTGACCTCGCCGGAAACGGACACGGACGAGACGCCACCCGCACCGGCCCGGCCAAGCTCGATATCCCACGACAACGGCCCGCCGGCATGAAAGATCGAAACGTTGGGCACTGCGGCAAGTCGGCGGCGGGTGAACTCCTTAAGATCGTCGTCCTCCGCCGTCGTCGTGGTCATGAGCCGCGCGGTCTCGGCGGCGGCAGACTCCATGACCGCGCGCGTATAGAGCAGGCACACCGGTTGCAGCGCGAGAAGGATGAGTGTCAGAAACGTCGGCAGCAAAAAAGCGGCCTCGACCGTAGACTGCGCCCGGTCCTCGCGCGCGGCATCAATACAACGCGATGTCCTTAGCGGCCGCAGCGGCGTCGATAACCGACGTCGAGGCAACGCCATGGGATGCCGCCCGCTCAACCAGCGCCGCCAAGCGCCCATCGGTGCCGGCACGCCAAAGTCCCGCGATCGCCAGCACGATCGATAACAGCACCACCGTGACGATGGCGTATTCGACCGTCGCCTGGGCAGATTCCTCACGCAGGACATCATGCATTTCACGATCCCTCCTTTGAGTCCGTTGCCTGCGGGCTCAGGCGCACGGCGCGCAGACGACACGAAGCATCGCCAGCATCCGCGGCAATTGTCACCATATCGACCCAGCCGCGTTCGTCGCGCACGATGGCGCCCCACACGTTTCCCTTGATGTCGAGATAGCCGCTCAGAGCAAGTTGCGCCGTGGGTACCTCGCGATAGGCACGCAGCATATCCGCCGCCGCTTCGGTCATCGGTCGGTCCTCGGACCATGCAAGCCGGACCGCAATCGCGTTGCCCTCAGGCGAATCCGTCGCAGTGCCAGACCGCTTGTCGAGCGTCCGCAGAAAGGTTTGCGCCGTGACAGCGACATCCGAATCGTCCGCATCTCGCATCTCATCTTTTTGAGACGCCACCGCCGAATCTGAGCCCAAATCGGAGGCGGTCCCAGGACGCTGCTGCCGCGCGGCGTTAAGCCCCCAAAGCACCGCCGCTATCGCCACGGTCAGGCAAGCAAACACCAGCAGCACCCCGATGGGACGCTCGCCCTCTACAGGCTGTTGATGCCCTCGCTGATAGCGTTCCATAGATCTTGGACCTTGCCCTTAAATGCGACGATGGCGATAATCGCGATCACCACGAGCACGCCGACCAAGATGGCATACTCGGTGGTACCCTGTGCACTCTCCTCCTGCAATAGTTCCTTGGCGCGCTGACGAACATGTGCCGCCCGGCAAAACGCCCAGCCCTGGACCTTGCCAGCAGCGTCAGTCATCGTGTTCATGTATTCCTCCCTACATCATCCCGCCTGCTCCCAGCAGCGGGCCCAATATGGACAGAAGCAACGCCGGCAAGATGAGCGTGCCGGTGGGAATCAGCAGCTTGACGGGCGCACGCTCGATCTCGCGCTCGACCGCGGCGCGATGAGCCGCACGGATCTCGCGACTTTGAGCGGCCAGCGTCTCGGCAAGTGGGGCACCCAGGGCGAGCGCCTGCCCCACCGTGATGGCAAAGGTCTCGAGCGCTCGCACGTCCAGGTCGCGCGCGGCGGCCAACAACTCGTCCTCACGCGTGCCCACGCCCACCTGCCACGCCATGCAGGCGCGCTCAAGGCGAAGAGCCAGCACTGACCGGCGGTTGGCGCAGAAAATCTCAAGCGCCGCATCAAACGAAAGACCGGCCGAAAGACCCAAGCGCACAACATCGATCATCTCGGACACTTCGCCGAGCGACACTCGCGCCGGGCCGCCCGCTCCAACCGCGTCCTTCACTCGCGCGGTCAGAGCATCGACCACCGAGCGACCCGCGGCAGCGACCAGCACCGCCTCGCGCTTGCAGGCCCCTGCGATCTTGCGTGCATCCGCCCGATCAAAACCCGTCGCGACAAATACACTCAGGGCGCACAGGCAAGCCGCAGCTGCAACCGGGGCGCTCATAGCTCCACCCGCATAATGCGCCGGACAACCACCAGGGCAACGGCGTTGAGGGCAAGACCCAGCACCACAGCGCCCGCGCCGGCAGGCGTCGCAAGACCGCGACGAAAATCTGCCGAAAGCAGCGCCAACACCGCGCACATGCCCGCCGGCATCGCCGCGACCATATGCGCAGACATGCGAGCCTGCGACGTCTTAACATCCAGGCGGCGCTTGAGCTCAATGCGCTCCCCCACCATGCTCGACGCCTCGGACAGTAAGTCGGCAAGCGGAGCGCCGGTGCGCTGAGACACCTTAAGCGCCAAGGTCACAAGCGAAAGACCGGGGGCGTCGATACGTACGAGCAAGTCATCGAGCGCATCGGTCGCCGAGATGCCGCAATCGATCGCCGCCGCCACCCGCAAAAACTCGGTATGCACTGGCTCTTGCGCATGAGCGCCCACAAAGCGCATGCCCTGGGCCAGCGAATGTCCCGAGGCAAGCGACATGGAAAGTGCGGTAAACGCCTCGGGCATTGCCTCTTCTGCATCGTGTTGCTCGCGCCGGCTCTCAAAGCCATCCCGAGCGGCACCAACGGCAAACGGAGCAACAAGTCCCAAGGCAAATCCGAGGGGCGATAACGACACCATCGTTAGTAAAACGCAGCAGACACCGCTCGATAGCAGCAGAAACGCCAAACGTCCCGAAGCATCTTCGATCACGAGGCCAAGGCGATGCGCCGGAGCCAGCGATGCCCACGAACGGGCGATCTTTTTCAGCAGATCGTTTTCCACCAGCTCACGCGGCAGCTTCTCTGCCACCGTCTCGAGCGCCTGACGTGCCAGCTCCGCCGGCGGTACCTGCGGCACACGAGGTTCCGCCCCGCACGCCGTCGCGACAGAAAGCCCTGCCAAGCCCCCTACGACGAGGGGCACAGTGATCTCCATTCGTCCACCTCCTCTTGTGTGAGCGTCCCCGACCGCAGGCCTTCTGCGATAAACGGCGGCTCGCGGTCAAGCGTCCAGGTGCGCTCGGCGGCATCGAACGTCACATAGCGCTCGAGCTCTACGCCGCCCGATGCGGCGCGTCGCACCCCCGAATACGAGGAGACGAAGCGCCTGCCATCGGCGTGGCGCTCGGACATCACGATACCGTCGAGTGCCATGGCAATCTGCTCCTCGATGAGCTCGCTCGGCAGATCGATGCCATAACGTGCAAGCAACGTCAGACGCACCACGGTCTCCTGTTCTGAACCCGCATGAAGCGTGGTGAGCGACCCGTCGTGGCCCGTGTTCATGGCCTGCAACATGTCGCAGCACTCGGCACCGCGCACCTCGCCCACCACGATGCGGTCGGGGCGCATGCGCAGGGCATTAGTCACCAGGTCGCGGATCGTCACCGCGCCCTCGCCCTCAATTGAAGCCTCGCGCGCCTCTAGGCGCACCACGTGCGGATGATGCGCAAACTTGAGCTCGGCGGAATCCTCGATCGTCACGATGCGCTCGCCGGTGGAAATCTCGCACGACAGCGCGTTGAGCAGCGTGGTCTTGCCCGACCCCGTGCCTCCCGCAACCGCCAAGTCCTGCCGCAACGACACCGCGCACGACAGCAGCTGCGCATACCAAAGCGGCAGTGACCCCAACCCCACAAGCTCGTCCAGCGAACAGATACGGTCCGAGAACTTACGGATAGTGAGGATTGGCCCGTCGATCGCCACGGGTGGAATCACCGCGTTGACGCGATAACCCGTCTTGAGGCGGGCGTTGACGATGGGGCTACGCTCATCGATACGACGGCCGAGCGGCGAGATGATACGGTCCATGAGCACACGGATCTGTTCGTCGTCCTCAAACGCGTGCTCGATGGGGTACAAAACGCCACTGCGCTCAAAAAAGGCAGAGCGACAGCCGTTGATCATGATTTCGGTAACGGTGTCGTCCTCGATGAGCGGCTGCAGCGGTCCCAGGCCTACCACGTCATCTAGGATCTCGTCGATGATGGTCTCACGCTCAGGCGTCGCCAAGTCGGTCGGCTCTTCCACGTTGAGCGCCGCCTCCACCGCCGGACGTAACTCAGAGCGGGCAAGGGCCGGATCGACGTAGGCACTGATGCGCGCCACCTCGTCGTAGCCCACGCGGTCCATCACCGCACGCTTGGTGCGGCGTTTAACGGCACGGCGGCGTCCCGCATCAACGGGGGCAGCCGCGGCGGCCGAGCCAGCGGCTTTAATCCTCGTCTGCAGACTCATCGCGAATCACCCTCACGCGACCAGGGAAGACGGATGCGCGGGCGCTCGGTGCGGGTCGCGCGGTCGGCGACCATATCGCTCCAGGGACCGACGGCGCAGCCCAGCTCCACGAGCATCTCGCGCGTAGCCTCGCGCACGCTGGTCGCAAAAGCACTGGTCTGCCCCACCGCCTCGTCAGCGCGCCCAAACGCCATGAGCGCGGCGAGATCCTGCCCGCCATCGGCGATACGAATCTTGGAGCTCAACGCACAGGCAATCTCAAAGCGCATGGCGACGTCCTCGTCTGCCCCGCGCGCACCGAACCGGTTGAACACGGCGCTCATGCGCGTGCGCGGCACACCTACTCGACTTGCCAGTTCGATGACGCGCGACGCCGATGTCGCGGACGACACCGCAGCATCGCCAACGACCAGGCAACGGTCGCTCGCCGCCACCGCAGCCGCCACGGCGTCGCCCCAAAAGACCGAGGTATCGATAAAGACCACGTCGGATTCGCGACGCAGGACATCAAGCAGTAGCTCCACCGGACGTGCCATGAGCTCGGCTTGCTCGGGCGCCGCGACGGGACCCCAGAGCGTAACGCCCGGCGCCACGCGCATCGATGTGGCTACGATATCCGGCTCGGTGAGCGCGCCCGCCGCCGATGGCTCGATAAGCGCCGCCATATCGCGCGGAGCATCGACACCTAACAAGTCGTAAAGGTTTCCAAACATCAGGTCCAGGTCGAGCACGGCGGCACGCAAGCCCAACAGCGACGATGTGTGTGCCATGGTGGCAACGATCGTCGACTTGCCGCAACCGCCCGAACCCGAAATGGCGCAGATGACCGGAGCTCGACGCTGCGGAGCGGCAGCGTCTGCCGGCGGCATCGGAGGCGGCGGTGCGGGCGTCGGTGCCAGCGTCCCCGTCTCCTCCGCCGCAACCACACGCTGCGTCCAAGCCGGCATGGCAGCTTGTTCGGTCTGCGAAGCAAGCTCGTTCTGCGCAATCTGCTCATGCTGCATCAGCGACAACTCGCCGCACCCGGCAAAGCCCTCAACTTCGTCGAGCTCATCCACCAGATGCACGCCGTGCACGTATCCCATATCTACAGCCGGGGAGTCGCCAGCATGCTGCGCCGGCCCTCCAGCGTCATCGCATACAAGGGGGTTCCGGGGGCGCCGACCATGCTCGGCTTCCGCTTTTCCATAATCATCAACACGCGGGCCTCTTGTAGCGCGAGGCGCCCCGGGTTCCCTATCAACAAAAGCATCGGGCTCAATCGTCATGCGCCGATCGGAATCAACCGCTCCCTCGCCCGCGCGCCCGTTGCCGCATATACTGTGCGCAGCGATGACCTCGGTCGCCCCCGCGCGAAACAGCCCCTCGATATCCGACGGATCGAGCGCTTCTATCAACACGACCACGCGACTCACGCGGCCTTCGGCCGTCAGGCGCGCAACAGCCTTGCGAACATCTTCGGTATCAAACAGAGACGCCGCGATGATGGCAGCCCCGCGGCGCGACGGAAACGCCCGCGCCATGGAAACCAGCCCGTCCAGGTCACCCACGCGAAGCACCTGTGCACCCGCATCACGGCCCTCGACTTCCCGCTGCAACAGCCCGTAATCGCCGCACGCGCAGCACGCAAGCCAGATCGCCTTCATCACTCGTCGCCTCCGCTCTTTTTGCCGCGCGCCGTGGCGGGAATCGTCAAGCTGACCGTTCCCTTGCCCGAGGCGCCCAGCAGTTCCTTGACGTCTTCGGGGTCAGCCGCCAGCGTCACCCATTCGATCTTGCCCTCGCGCGTGGCACCGGAATCCTCACTGGTATCGATCACGTACGCACCGCACAGCCGATCGGTTACGCCGTCTTTTTGCACGTACACGTCCACGTAGCTGCCCACGCCCGCAGCACCGCCGACCGAGTGCTCGGCATCGACCGCCACCGAAACGGCGACCTTGCCCTTAGGCACCTCGAGCATGTGGCTCTCGGCCTTGGTGTAGACATTGCAGATCACGGCGTTTTTGGGAATACGCGAAGTCGTCACGTCGCCGCGCACCTGGCGCAGCTCGGTCGCCGCGTCACGCGGCAGCAGACTCGTCAACCACTCCTGGGTTATGACATTGGTCTCATCGAGGGTCTCACCCACATCGATATCGCGCGCCGCGACGCATACCTCGACGCGATCGCCACCGTACTTGGCCAAGGTCTCAGCCTGGACCTGTTCGGCTTGCGAGCGGATCGACGAGCCGTAAACCATGCAGAGCAGAGCAGCGAGCACGCCCGCGACCAGACTGATGGCGATGCGCTTGCTCTTGTTCACGGCCGCTCCTCTCATGGCAGTGCCGGGCGAATGCCCGTACCACCATTGTCTGGGCGGTCAGAGTGCAAAGCGGCGCAATCGCAATCTTGGTTTTCAATGTCAAACCAATCGCTGACCAAAAGCTGACCAGCCCGTCAAGCTCGTGACAAGGTTTTGGTCAGCACGTCAGCAAACTGCATGTTTCGAGGCTTTTCCGCAGCAAAAAAGCCGTCTCCCGAACAGTTGGGAGACGGCTGTCATAGATAAATTCAATTACAGATGGACATCGGGATCGAGCATTTGGGCGCTCACGCGCATGGATGACGCCAGATTTTGGAACGTTTCCAGACGCAGGCCGTCGATCTGCCCGGCGTCCTCGGCCTCGCGAACGGCGCAACCCGGTTCGTGGGTATGCGTGCAGTCGCCAAACCGGCACGCACGCGATGCCTCGACAATCTCGGGGAAGGCGCGTGCCAGACCCCGCTCGTGACCCACGAGCGGCAAACTGCGCAGACCCGGGGCATCGGCGATCACGCCGGCGTCGCCCGGCAGCGCCACCATCACGCGCGCGACGGTAGTGTGACGGCCCTGGTCGTCGCGTTCGCGCACACCGCCGGTCGCCAACGTATCGTGGCCCAGCAGCGCATTGAGCAGCGTCGACTTGCCGGCACCCGACTCGCCCAGAATCATGGCGCAGCTCCCGGCAGGCACGCAGGCACGGACCTCGTCCAGGCCGCGGCCCTCGGCAGAGGACGTCACGATCACGCGCACGTCCGGACCCACCAGGCGGCGCACGCGGTCCAGATCGCGCTCGAGCTCCTCGGCATCGCAGCGGTCAGCTTTGGTGAGTACCACCACCGGCTCGGCATCGCAGTCGAGCGCCAATACCAGTGAGCGCGCCACGCGATCGAGCAGCACCTCGCCGGCGCCGAGCGCCTGCACGATCAGCACGCTGTCAACGTTGGAGCAGAGCACCTGGCGCTCACCGCGGGCACGGCCACGCCAACGCTCAAAGCTCGTACGGCGCGGCAGCACGCACTCAATCACGCCCATATCGTGCCCGGGAGCGCGGCGCACCGCCACACGGTCGCCCACGGCAGGCAGCAGGACCTCGTCCTCGCCGCGCGACTTGGCAAACCCCACGGCATGCTCGGCACGAAACGTGTCATCGGCAGTCGCCACCAGCGGAAACCCGCGGTCCAGGCGCACCACGGCGCCAAGCTGCATCTGCTCGGGCTCCTCGGCATGTGCGCAGAAATCATCAAAGGCAGTCTGCTGAGCTTCATCGACCGGCAGGTCATCAAACGCCGGAACATCCTGCAGCGCGTCAAGCCCCGGTACACTCGCCAGCAATTCCTCAGCAGATGCAGGGGCTTCGGTCGCGAGCTTCCGACGACGATCACGCTTAGCCCGCGCCCCCGTCGTCTTTTTCTTCGCCTTAGCCTTAGCCTTAGCCACAAACGCCTCCCAGCACCAAAAATCACAACTGAGCAGGTATTTTAAATCAAAAAGAGCTGGCCGGGCAAAGCCCGACCAGCTCACAAACTTTCCCTCAGCCCTTATCATCCGCGCGAGGAAAGGCAGCGGAGTCACCGCAGGGCCCGCCCCGGAAGCCCTTTCTCCCGAACGATCCCGCAGCGCGAAGCGCGAGGACCAGTGAGGGAGAAAGGGCGTGGGGCGGGCCCGGGCAGGTTAATCTACTCCTTTTCGACCGCGCGCATGATTGCCTTGTAGATCTCCATCAGCGGGATGATCAGGAAGGCCAGGCCCAGCGCGGCAAGAACGCCCTTGAGCTCAAGCGTCACGGGGCCAAAGAACATCTCGGCAAGCGTCGGCTGCACGGTTACGATCACCGTCAGCACCAACGCCAGCGCGGCGGAAGCCCACAGCCACTTGTTCTGCTTCTTCATGGTGAACAGCGACGCACGACGGCTGCGCATATTGAAGCAGTGGAAAATCTCAACCATGTTGAGCGTGATGAACGCCATCATCACGCCTTCCTCGTCGGCATTGCCGGCGATCATATCGGCGATATGGATGTAGCCCATGTCAAAGTACACGCCCACAAAGAAGCTCGCCAGCACCAGCACGGTGATGATTAGGCCCTGGACCACACAGTCCAGACCCATATGTCCGGCAAAGACACCGTCCTTGGCGTTGCGCGGCTTGCGCTTCATGATGTCGCCCTCGGCATCCTCCATGCCCAGCGCGAGCGCGGGGAAGCAGTCGGTGACCAGGTTCACCCACAGCAGCTGCACCGGCTGGAAGATGGTAAAGCCGATGAGCGTGGCGATAAACACCGAGAACACCTCGGCAAGGTTGGCCGAAAGCAGGAACTGGATGACCTTGCGGATGTTGTCGTAGATGCGACGGCCCTCTTCGCAGGCACCGATGATGGTGGCAAAGTTATCGTCGGCGAGCACCATGTCGGCGACGTTCTTGGTGACGTCGGTACCAGTAATGCCCATACCCACGCCGATGTCGGCGCGCTTGATGGACGGGGCGTCGTTGACGCCGTCGCCCGTCATGGCCACGATCTGGTCGCGCGACTTCCAAGCCTCGACAATGCGTGTCTTGTGCTCGGGTTGGACGCGGGCGTACACGCCGTAGTCCTCGATGTGCGCGTCGAGCTCCTCGTCGCTCATGCGATCGAGGTCGGCACCGGTGATGGCATGGCTGCGATCGGTGACGATGCCCAGCTGCTTGGCGATGGCCACGGCGGTGTCGATGTGGTCGCCCGTGATCATGACGGTGCGGATACCGGCATCGTGCGCCTCGCGGATGGCGTCGGCGACCTCGGGGCGGACAGGGTCAATCATGCCGGACAGGCCGCAGAAGACCAGGTCGTGCTCGAGCGCAGCGGGGCTGCAGTCGCTCGGGACCTCGGTGTAGGTGCGGCTTGCCAGCGCAAGCACGCGCAGAGCCTCGTCGGCCATGGCCTTGTTGGCGGCCACGAGCTCGGCGCGACGCTCCTCGGTCAGCGGGACGACCTTTTCGCCCTCGTAGATATGGGTGCACAGGCCGATCACCACGTCGGGCGCGCCCTTGGTGTACTGCTCGTACTCGCCATCCAGGGTCTCGACGATCACGGACATCATCTTACGGCCCGAGTCGAACGGGGCCTCGCCCACGCGCGGATGCTCGGCAGTCAGGCCGGTGAGGCCAGCCTTGCCGGCGTCGTTGACGAGCGCGCACTCGGTCGGCTCGCCCACGGCCTCGCCCAGCTCCTCGTCCCACTGGGCATCGGAGCAAAGGGCCATACCGGCCAGGAACTTCTCCTTAGGCGCAGCGAGCTCGTGCTTGACGACGGTCATCTTGTTTTGAGTAAGGGTACCGGTCTTGTCGGAGCAGATGGTCTGCGTGCAGCCGAGGGTCTCGACGGCAGAAAGCTTGCGGATAATCGCCTGGCGCTTGGCCATCTTGGTCACGCCAAGCGACAGCACGATGGTCACAACGGCGACCAGGCCCTCGGGGATGGCAGCGACGGCGAGCGAGACGGCGACCATAAAGGTGTCGAGCAAAGCGGTCGGGTCGGTAAGGACGTTGCCCACGCCGTGGCGGAGGATATCGACGCCAAAGATGACGACGCAGATGACGATAACCATGATGGTAAGGATGCGGCTGAGCTCGGCGAGCTTCACCTGCAGCGGCGTGAGCTCTTCCTTAGCCTCGGCCAGGGCGCCGGCAATCTTGCCCATCTCGGTGTTCATACCGGTGCCGACCACGACGGCGCGGCCACGGCCGTACACAACGGTGGAGCCCATGTAGCACATGTTCTTGCGGTCGCCGAGCGGCACGTCATCGGTGCCCGCAGCAAGCTCGATCACGTTGGCGTGCTTCTCGACCGGCACGGACTCGCCGGTGAGTGCGGCCTCTTCGATCTTCATCGTGGCGCTCTCGAGCACGCGGCAGTCGGCCGGGACGGAGTCGCCCGCCTCGAGCATGATCACGTCACCGGGCACGAGCTCGGCGCTCGGCAGGTGCACGAGCTTGCCGTCGCGCAGTACTTTGGACTGCGCCGCGCTCATCTCTTGCAGGGCTTCGAGGGCCTCCTCGCTTTTAGCCTCCTGGACCACGCCCAGCACCGAGTTGACGATAACGACGAACATGATGATGGCGACGTCGGCAAAATCGGGCTCGCCCTTGACCATGCCCGTGAGCGCGCTGATAACCGCGGCCGCGATCAACATGATGACCATAGGGTCGGCCATCTGCTCAAAGAAACGCTTCCAAAGCGGCGTTTTCTCGGCTTCCTCAAGCTTGTTAGGGCCTGTCTTGGCAAGACGCGACGACGCCTCGCCGGTGCTCAGGCCGAGGTTCTCATCGACACCTTGGTCGCTGAGCACCTCCGCCGCGGCGGACAGGTATTCCTTTTGCATATAGAGTCCCCTCCTGGGATTCGGGCCACTCAGCAGATTGATGCCCGATCATAATTCCCAGGAGAAGGGCAAGGGCTCATCAAGGCTGCCGTGCTGAGCGGCAGTTGATAGTGGAGCTATGGTACCCCAAAGCGACGCGTCTAGCCAAAACATTCCATCTGGAAACACGGCACAGGCGCAACGGTGCAGACAGTGTGATGCTCGAGATTGATAAAACGTTTTTTCTTCAGCGCATCGGCAAACTGAAATATCGCCCAGATAGCAGCGGTAAGACCGCTTGGTAAAAGTTTTTCTTTAGTCTTTTTTGACTAAAGAATGGACTTCTAAATCGGCGTACGGTCGATTTTTTGGGGTATTCGGTCGTCATTTCGTTATAATCAACTCAGTTTTATTTCTTATGCTTTATCTATCAGCGCAAGACGATGTCAGATGGAGGTCTGAATGTACAAGCGCACCAAGATTGTATGCACCATGGGTCCCGCCTGCGATAGCGACGAGACCATCCGCGAGATGATCAAGGCGGGCATGAACGTCGCCCGTTTCAACTTCTCGCACGGCTCTTACGACGAGCACCACGGTCGCATCGAGCGCGTCCGTCGTATTTCCAAGGAGCTCGGTCTGCCCGTCGGCATCCTGCTCGACACCAAGGGCCCCGAGGTCCGCACCGGCCTTCTGGTCGACGGCAAGAAGGTTGCCGTCAAGACCGGCGACAAGATCGTCGTCACCGCTCAGCCCACGTCCGAGGATTTCCACGGCACCGCTGAGCACATCTCCCTCGACTACCTGGCTCTGCCCTCCGAGGTCGAGAAGGGCTCCCTCATCCTGATTGACGACGGCCTGGTTGCCCTCGAGGTCGAGTCCGTCGACGGTCAGGACATGACCTGCGTCGTCAAGAACGACGGCCTGATTGGCGAGCGCAAGGGCGTCAACATGCCCAACGTCAACATCTCGCTGCCCGCCATCACCGAGCGCGATCGTCAGGACATTCTCTTTGGCCTGACCGAGAACATCGACTACATCGCCGCCTCCTTCATCCGTGACGCCGAGTCCGTCCGCGGCATCCGCGAGCTTTGCCGCGAGAACGGTGGCGAGCACGTGACGATCTTCCCAAAGATCGAGTGCGCCCTGGGCGTCGAGAACTTCGACGAGATCCTCGAGGCTTCCGACGGCATCATGGTCGCCCGTGGCGACCTGGGCATCGAGATCAAGCCCGAGCTCGTTCCCCACATCCAGAAGGAGATCATCGCCAAGTGCAACGCGGCCTACAAGCCCGTCATCACCGCTACGCAGATGCTCGACTCCATGCAGCAGAACCCGCGCCCGACGCGCGCCGAGGTTGCCGACGTTGCTAACGCCATTTACGACGGCACCGACGCCGTCATGCTGTCCGGCGAGTCCGCTGCCGGTAAGTACCCGGTCGAGGCCGTTAAGATGCAGGCCAGCATCGCTCTCGAGACCGAGAAGTACCTCCCGGCCCACGCTCCGCTCGAGGTTCCGGCTGACGCTCACGGCACCCGCGTCGTCAACAACGTTGTGGGTATGTCCGCTGTGAACATGGCCACCACCGTTGGCGCCAAGTGCATCACCGTGCCGACGACCACCGGTCGTACCGCTCGCTTGATCTCGCACTTCCGTCCCAACATGCCGATCTGCGCGTTCTCCCGCCACGAGTGGGCCGTCCAGCAGATGATCATGTACTGGGGCGTTATCCCGCATCAGGCCGAGATTACCCAGGGCACCGTCAACGGCACGATCGTCAAGGCGATCGAGACCGCTAAGGAGCTCGGCTACGTCGAGGCCGGCGATCTGACCGTCGCCACCGCCGGCGATCCCCGCATGAGCGTCCAGCTCGAGGACAAGGTTTCCTCGACCAACGTCGCTTACGTCGCTCAGGTGCGTTAAGTCGTACTTGCAAGCATGTTTGCATTGCAAAGGGCCCGGAAGGCTTCGCCTTCCGGGCCCTTTTTAGACCTTCTTCGTATGCCGCATCATCGATTTGTGTTCAGTCGCAAGCCTCTCCGATGCCGAGCGCACCACCGAAGACGCCCTGCGACGGGAGCTGTTGGTCAATTGGGATGAACTGTTCACCGTCAAGCCGGCCGGCTAGCAGCTAGTGATCAGAGGGACTGCGGGAACGTCAGAAGCGGCAACGCGGGCCGCAAATCCCGCCTCGGTCAGCTCGATGACCTCGGTAAACGTTGCGTCGAAGAACTCCTCGGTTAGCAGGCGATACGGCGGATGATCGGGCTCGCCGGGGTTTTCGCGTACAATCTCGTGCATGACGCCGATGGTCTTGAGCACATACTCCTTATGGATGGGATACTGCCCAAAACGCGTCGCAGCGGTATACAGGCGATCGGTCGCGCGCGGAATCGAAACAATGCCGAGTGTCTTGCCAAACCAGTCAAAGTCGCCTTGCTTTTTAATGCGGAACTCCTCACACGGCTTGCCGCCGTGCGCCTCCAGATACTGATTCACGCGTGTATTCCATACGGCATCGGCCACCAGATGCGACCAGACACCCAGTGTCAAATCGAGCAGCGACTGCGCCACATTTTCGGACGCAAGCGAGAACTCACAGGCGCCGGGACCGGCAACCGGCTCGGCATCCTTGTAGCGCTGGGGATAGTGCACGCGGTTCAGTCGCTCGCGCTCCTCGATAATCGAGGTCGCCGCGGCTGGCGCACCGGTGGGCGAACTTTTAAGCAGCGGCGTCACATAGGTATCCCAGAACTCGTGCTCGCGTGGTTTGGGGATAGGCTCGGGCTTAGCAAAGTGCGTGATGCGGTACGGGATGGGATCGGCAATGCCGGGAACCATGTAGCCCACAAAGATGTCCGGAACCACGCAGCCAAACAAAAAGGCATTGCGGTCGCGCACGCTATCGGCAAGCACGCTAGCACGTGTCAGCAAGCGCTCCGTTTGAGCGATATGAATGTTCCAGCTTGGCATAGCCACCCCCATAAAAACCTGGATAACTATACCATCACGGCAAAGCCGCGCAGGCGGCTACGCACGCTTTACGCAGCAACTAGTCCGTAGCACCGCTTTCGGTTCCATACGACGGCGAAGACGCCTCGACCACATGGTGATATCGATCGATATAGATGGCGCGGGCACCCAGGCGTCGCACCAGATCCTGGTGATGCGTACTCATCAAAACCGTCTTACCCGCCGCGACGTAGGCCAGCAAGAAGTTGACCACGATGTCGCATGAATCTTCGTCGAGTCCATTGGTAGGTTCATCGAGGACCAAGATATCCGGGTTCATCGACACCACCGCAGCCAGCGCAACGCGCTTCTTTTGCCCGCCCGAGAGCTGATAGGGAGAGGCGTCGGCAAGGTCGGCAACCTGGAACAGCCCCATGGCATCGCGCACGCGGCGCTCGAGCTCGTCTGCCGGCAGCCCCATCTGGGCGGGGCCAAACGCGACCTCCTCGCCGACCGTGGCGCAAAAGAGCTGCGCATCGGCATTCTGGAACACAAAGCCCACGCGCTGATGGAACCGCTGGGCCGTCGCGGAATCCTTGAGATATGCCGCATCGACCACATGCCCGTCGAACAGGTACGCACCCGCGTCCGCAAGCTCAAGGCCGTTGATAAGACGCATGACCGTCGTCTTGCCGCAGCCGTTAGGACCAAGCAGAGCAACGAGCTCCCCACGGTTCACCCGCAATGAAACGCCGTCGACCACCGTATGACCCGCATAGGAAAACACCACGTCGCGAAACTCGATGAGCGGCGTGATCTCGGTGCCGGCAGCACCGCTCGCACCCATCGCGTTATTCGTATCGTTTGCCAAAACGCCGCCCTTCCCTACTCACATCGACAGTTCGACCGTCCGCGCTACAACACCGCGCACAACACGACGAGCAACGCCACAACGGCCGCGTAAACGGCATCGTGCCAGCCAAACCCGGCGCGCGCGGGCGCCGGATACGCACCGGCAAAGCCGCGACAAAGCATAGCCTCGTCCATCGCGCGGCTGCATTCCATCGCCTTGATAAACGTCATGCCCATGATACCCGCCAGCGAGTCGGTGCGCGAAAAACCCGCAGGCGCGGATCCGACGCTGCGCAGCATGACCGATTCGCACAGATCGTGCGCCGTGCGTCCCAGCACCTCGATATGCTTGAGCGCCATATCAAACGTAAAGATAACTTCGTCGGGCAGATGCAGCATTTTGAGCGCCGCCGACATGCGGCTCCAGGTAAGCGTCCACGAAACGCCCAGTACCAGCGACACATTAATGAAGGTCTTGAGCGCGATCTTGAGCATGGCGCCCGTGGCAGAAGCGCCCAGCAGCAGAGCAGGCAGCGCCAGAACCACTGCGAGTCCCGCGGCGCCGAGCGCCGGCACAAAGGTCGCGCGCAGCCCGCGTACAGGGCGCACGGCAACGAGCACCAGCGCGATAGCCGCCATCAACATGAGATACAGCGGGCTTTGCGTCAGACACACGCACAGGCCGCAAACGAACACCCCCACCAGGCGCACCGGAGCCGAAACGCAAGAAAGGGCGCGGTCGACCATCGACCCGCCCTCGTGCGCGCCTCCACCCAGGCGAACCCGCTCAAGCAGGCTCGCCAGGTGCAGGACATTCTTTTGCATCACACGATGCCGAGCCCCCACGGGCTCATATCGCTCCTCGGCCGCAAGCCAGCTAGGCAGCTCGGCTATTGCCATGAGCACCGCTTTCCTTGACCGTCAGCGAGACCAGGCGGAATGCGATGGTAAGCACCGCCACGCCAATCACGCCCGAAAGAATATACATCGCGGCCTGGCCGGCAAAGCCAAGGCCCTGCTCCTCGGAATAGACCTGCAGGTAGTCGCCCATGGGCAGCGCATCGGCAAAGGTCGGAGCATCGAGGCCGACCGAAGCCTGCAGACTGTCATCACCAGCCTCCTGAACGGCAGTCGCGGCGCCCTCAGCGTCCCACTCGCCCCAGGCGTCACCCGTGGCCAAAAGGCCCAGCGGCGTGGCCAAGACAAGCGCGGCGACCAGAATGAGCGTGGGGATTAGGGAAGTCTTCTTGGCAGCAGCGCCCTCGGCGGCAAGCTGGCCATCGACGGCCTCGGGCCCGACGATAACGCTCGGCGCCGTCTTCTTAATGAAACCGTAGATGGCGGCCGTCGCCATGCCCTCGATCACGCCGGCAACCAGCATATGCGGAATCAACATGGCCGGAATAGCCACGGACAGTGGGAAGGGGCAGTACAGCGGCGCGCCCGAAACGTTGGTAAAGAGCATCGGCTGAATACCAAACTCGATTGCCGCGCACAGGGCCGCCAGGCACAGGCCGACCCAACCGCTCACGACGGCAGAAACCGAGGTGCCCCAGCTCTTGTCGTGCAGACGACTGTTGAGCGCGCGGAACACGATGACGGCGGCAAACGGCAGCACAAAGGCCATGTTAAAGCAGTTGGCACCAAAGGACAGGATGCCGCCGTCGCCAAACAGCAGCGCCTGCAGCGCCAGCGCGACCGAAACCGCGATGGCGGCGGCCTCCGGACCCAGCAGCAGCGCGATGAGCGCACCGCCGACGGCGTGACCCGTGGTGCCGCCGGGCAGCGGCACGTTGAACATCATGAGCAAGAAGGAGAACGCGGCGCAGATGCCCAGAAAAGCCATGTGCTCGCGATCGAGCGTGGCGCGCACCTTCTTGATGCAGTGGACCCAAACGGGCACCATCGCCACCGCCATGACGACATCGGTCTGCGGGGACAGATAATTATCTGGAATGTGCATAGCGCCTCCCGGTTGTCGGCACGCGATCGCAGTGCCGTTTGAATCACCTTGCCAGTGTTACGTATTGCTAGGTTCGTAACACGCCGCCGGCTATCATAGCAAACGGCGCACTGCCAACAAAGCAGTGCGCCGTTTTGCAATACATTTGTCACAGACGCAAGCGATCCTATCCGCGAACCTCGCCGTTTACGCCCTTGCACACCTTGGTGACGATCTTCTGGTGCGCCTTCTCGACCTCTTCGCTGGTGAGCGTGTGGTCGTCGGAGCGATACGTAAGCGCAAAGGCCATGGACTTTTTGCCCTTGCCGATGCGAACCGGATCGCGGTAGACGTCGAACAGGCGCACGCCCTCGAGCAGCTTACCGCCGGCACTGGTAATGCGGCGCTCAAGATCCTCGCAGGTCACAGCGTTGTCGACCACAATTGCCAGGTCGTGCTCAACAGCCGGGTACTGCGAGAACTCGCGGTAGTTATCCTGGTTGCGGGCACCCTTGATCAGCTTGTCCAGGTCGAGCTCAAAGGCAACGACGACCTCATCTATGCCGCAGGCCTCGCGCGCCTCGGGGTGGATCTCGCCGACCCAGCCCAGCACGGTACCGCCAGACAGAACCTCGGCGGCACGGCCCGGCTGCAAGAAGGCGTAGCCCTCGCCCACGGCGGGACGGAAGCGAACCTTCTCGATGCGCAGCTGGGCGAGCAGCTCCTCGACAATGCCCTTACCAAAGAAGAAGCGCAGCTTGCGGTACTTCATGTTCCAGGACTGCTCGCTCCACTGGCCCGAGAGCACACCCGCCACGGACTTGGTCTCCTTGGGCAGGCTGGCGTTCTCGCGACCGTGGAACAGGCTGCCGACCTCGTACAGGTGCACGTTGGGCGTGCCGTGGGCCTCGTTATAGGCCACGGATTGCAGCAGGCCCGGCAGCAGCGAACGACGCATCTCGGTCTGCTCGGCTACCAGCGGATTCATGAGCACCACGGGGCAACCGCGGCCCTCGGTGGACATACCGATCTTCTCCAGGTCGCCCGGGGCGGCAAAGCCAAAGGTCGTGGTCTCGTTGAGGCCGCAGGCGCGCAGGATCTCGCCGACCTTGCGGGTGAGCTTCTGCTCGCGAGTCAGGCCACCGATGTGGTTCTTGGCAGCCGGGATGGTCGCCGTCACACGGCCCATGCCCCACAGGCGCAGGACCTCCTCGATCAGGTCGATCTCGCGCGGCAGGTCGGGACGGAAGCTCGGCGGAGTGACCATGAAGTCCTCGCCGTCGCGCTCAACGGTGCAGCCCAAGCGGGTGAGCGAACGCTCGATAAAGTCGGGCTCGATGTCGGCGCCGCAGATGGCATGCACGCGGGCCAGGCGCAGCTTGATGCTGTCGATGGTCTTGGGCGCGGGGAAAACGTCAACGTAGCCGGGAGCGACCTCGCCGCCGGCGATCTGCTCGATGAGCGCGCAGGTAACGTTGGCGACATCCACGCAGCCGGTCTCGTCGATCTGGCGCTCAAAGCGGATGGAGGCGTCGGAGATCAGCGACAGGTCGCGGCTGGTGTGCGAGGTACGACCGGCGTTGAAGCAGGCACTCTCGACCATCACGTCGACGGTGTCGTCCTCGATCTCGGAATCCATGCCGCCCATAACGCCGGCCAGCGCCACGGGACGCTCGCCGTCGGTGATGAGGCCCATGCCGGCGTCGAGCGTGCGCTCCTCGCCGTCGAGGGTCGTGAACTTCTCGTCCTGCTGGGCGGCGCGAACCACCACGCGGCGATGGCCCTCGCGCTCGGCAAAGGTTGACAGGTCAAAGGCGTGCAGCGGCTGACCGGTGAGCATCATCACGTAGTTGGTGATATCGACGATGTTGTTGTGCGGACGCACGCCCAGGGCGTTGAGGCGCTTGACCATCCAGTCGGGCGACGGGCCGACCTTCACGTTGCGCACGATGCGGGCGACATAGCGGTCGCACAGGCCCTCGTCGGCAATCTCGACCGAAAGCTCGTCGTCGGTCGCGCGGCCGGTCTCGGCCTTGATGGCGGGCAGCTCAACGTGAAAATCGCGGTCGAAGATGGCGCCGGTCTCGCGGGCCATGCCGATCATGGACAGGCAGTCGGGGCGGTTGGGCGTGATCTCGCAGTCGAGCACGGTGTCGCTCGAGCCCACATACTCGGCAAACGGCATGCCACAGGGCGTATCCTCGGGCAGAATCATGATGCCGGAGTGGTCGCCGCCCAAGCCGAGCTCGCGCGCGGAGCAGTTCATGCCCATGGACACGACGCCGCGAAGCTTGCTCTTCTTGATCTTGACGTCGCCGGGCAGAACTGCGCCGATCATTGCCGTGACGATGTGGTCGCCGGCCTCGAAGTTCTGCGCGCCGCAGACAATCTGCAGCGGGGCGGGGTTGCCGTCGGCGTCGAGGTTCTTGTCGCCCACGTCGACCGAGCACACATACATGTGGTCGCTATCGGGGTGCGGGGTCTTGGTGAGCACCTTGGCGGTCACCACGTGGTCGAAGGACTCGCCCACGGTGTCAATCGCCTCAACCTCGGTGCCGGTGCGGATATACTCGTCCGAAAGGGTCTTAGGATCTTCCGGAATATCGATCATGGTCTTGAGCCAGTCGTAAGAAACGCGCATCTAACTGGTCTCCTTTCATAAATGCGGCTTTGAGCCAAAAAACTGCAACGGAGACGGGTTTTCCAAGTGCCGCAGATTGCCTTGAAAGAGGAGGGCCGCGTACTTAGGTACGCAACCGACGATTGAAAGGCAAGGTGCGGTGCTTGGGAAAGCCGCCGGGCCTAGAACTGATTTAAGAAGCGCATATCGCCCGTCATGAGCGTTCGCAGGTCGGGCAGGTCGTAGCGCAGGGCCGCGACGCGCTCGGCGCCAATGCCAAAGGCGAAGCCGGTGTACTTCTCGGGGTCGATGCCGCAGTTGATGAGCACGTTGGGATCGACCATGCCGCAGCCCAGGATCTCGATCCAGCCGCTGTGCTTGCAGAAGTTGCAGCCCTTGCCGCCGCACACGTGGCAGCTCACGTCCACCTCGCAGGAAGGCTCGGTGAAGGGGAAGAAGTGCGGGCGGTAGCGCGTCTTGCGGTCCTCGCCAAACATGCACTTAACAAAGTAGTCGAGCGTGCCCTTGAGGTCGCCAAAGGTGATGTCCTCGTCGACGACCAGGCCCTCGATCTGGTTGAACTGCGGCAGGTGGCAGGCGTCGGCCGTGTCGGGACGATAGACGGTGCCCGGGCAGATCATGTAGATGGGCGGCTTTTGCGACTCCATGGTGTGGATCTGCACGCCCGAGGTCTGGGTGCGCAGCAGTACGTCGGACTCGCCATGGGCGTGAGCCTCGGGGTGCGCGACGCTGCCGGGGTTGTTGTCGACCACGTAGAAGGTATCGCGGGCCGAGCGGCTCGGGTGATCCATGGGCGCGTTGAGCGCGGTGAAGTTGTAGTAGGAGGTATCGACCATGGGGCCGGACTCGACGGTGTAGCCGATGCCGCAGAAGATGTCCTCGGCCTCCTCGATGATCTGCTTGATCAGGTGCTGGTGACCGATTTGCGGACGGATGCCCGGCAGCGTAATGTCGACGGCCTCGTGCTCGAGTGCGTGCTTGAGGGCGGCGGCCTTCATCTCGGTGGTGCGCTCGTCGAGCATGCCCTCGATCAGCTGGCGCATCTCGTTGGCGCGCTTGCCCATGACAGGACGATCCTCGGGGGCGAGCTTGCCCATCATACGCATCAGGCCGGTGATGCGGCCCTTGCGGCCGAGCAGCTCAACGCGCGCAGCCTCGAGCTTTGCGGCGTCGTCGGCGCCTGCGACGAGCTCCTTGGCCTCTTCCTCGAGTTTGACCAGATCATCAATCAGACTCATGTCTTCCCTTTCGTCTCTCGCGTATCCGCGCTCCGGGACGGCTGACGCCGCCCGATGCTGCGGATGCGCGGCCCGGTTCGGTAACAAAAAAACCGCCCTCGGGCATGTGCATTGCCCAAGGACGGTTAAATTCCGCGGTACCACCTTGTTTGACCCGGCGGATGTCTGGCCCGCCGCGCCCACTCTGCGCCTCTTGTCGCGAGGCTCACGGCTTCCCTACTGGGGCTTTGCTGCCACTGGCCGCGCGCCCGTTGAGGTCGCTGCTCGGGAGTGAACGCTTGGCCCTTGCCACCGCAGGAAGGCTTGCAGCCCATGACCTTCCCTCTCTTGCCGGCGACGCGGCGGGCAAAACCCTCTCCGTCAACGCATTGGGCTATAGGATAGCACATTTCGCGAGCGCATCGCCGCGTTCCGTTTTGTTCGCGCTGGGTATAAGGCAGGTAACTGTGCAAACTGGCCGCGCACCCGCCTGCGGCGCTCGGCCTGCGAGATTAAGGATACGGTATGGGAAGGAAACTCGATAAGAAGGCCAAGCCCGCAGCGGGCAAGACGCCTAAAGGCATGAAGGTCGACAAGGCCGTCAAAAAGTTCCGCAAACTCGAAGGCAAGCTGTGGACTCGCGAGTACCTGCTCAAGATTGCCGAGTTCGATGGAGCGACGATTGCTCCCGCCAACGGCGCTGCCGCCCGTGCCGACGCCATGGGTACGCTTGCCGGCGAGCATCACAAGCTGCTGACCAGCGAGAAATCCGTTGAGCTCGTACGCTCGTTAGCGCGCGAGACGGTTGCAGGCGGACATGTAGACGACCCGCAGCTGCTCGACGAGATCCGCGTGCTCGGCCGCGACCAGCGCGAAGCGAGCGTTGTCCCTACCGAGGAGGCCGAGGCCTGGACCAGGCTCACCTGCGAGGCCGACGCCGTGTGGCACAAGGCCAAGACGGCCAATGACTGGGCGAGCTTTGAGCCCTATGTGGACAAGATTGTGGGCCAGCTCAAGCATCAGGCCGAGCTTATGGACCCCAAGCGCGACCCATACGACGTTTGGCTCGACCAGTACGAGCGCGGCCTTTCCGCCAAGAGCTTCGATGCGTTTTGTGACGAGGTCAAGGCCACGGTCGTGCCGCTCGTGCACGCCATCGGCGAGCGCGGCCAGCAGCCGGCTGCCGACTTTTTGCACGCCCGCGTGCCCGAGGCCGCCCAGCGTGCCATGAGTTTCGACCTTATGAAGCTTGTCGGCCTGAATCTGGACGACACCACGCTTGCCTTTACCGAGCACCCGTTTAGCGAGGGTTTTGCCGTGGGTGACGCGCGCATCGCGACGCACATCTACGAGGACGATTGTATCTCCAATGTCTACAGCATCATCCACGAGGCGGGACACGCCATGTACGAGCTGGGCGTGAACCCCGCCTATGCGCGCACGTGCCTGGAGGGCGGCACCTCTATGGGCATCCACGAGAGCCAAAGCCGCTTCTTCGAGAACACCGTGGGCCGCAGCCGCGCCTTTATGGGGCCGCTGCTCGAGGTACTGCGCCGCCACGCGCCCGAGGTCTATGGCAGCGTGGACGAGGACACGCTCTACCGCGCCGTGAACATCGCGCAGCCGTCGCTGGTCCGCACCGAGGCCGACGAGCTCACCTATCCGCTGCATATTATGGTGCGCTACGAGATCGAGCGCATGCTGTTTGCCGGCGAGGCCACGGCCAAGGACATCCCCGCGCTTTGGAACCGCTTCATGGATGAGTACCTGGGCATTCCCGTTCCCGACGACACGCACGGCTGCCTACAGGATACGCACTGGAGCGGCGGCTCGTTTGGCTACTTCCCCACCTATGCGCTGGGCAGCGCCTACGACGCCATGTTTGTGCCGGCCATGTGCCGCGACGGCGTCGACCTTACCGGTGCCTGCGCGAGCGGCGATCTGGCGCCCGTCCGTGCCTGGCTGGGCGAGCACATTTGGCAGTGGGGCCGCGCCAAGGACGCGCCGGAGCTCATCAAGGGCGCATGCGGCATGGCGTTCGATGCCCGCTACTACTGCAGCTACCTGCAGGACAAGTTCACCACGCTGTACGAGCTGTAAGGATTGACCAGCACGCCATCGCCAACGCCAACTATGTTGACGCCAATGTCTTGGCAACGTCAGCGAAAACGACCCTAAGCGAGCAAGGTGACGTGAAATGAAAGGGCGCTGACCTTCTGGTCGCGCC
>URBS01000005.1 GCA_900546085.1 uncultured Collinsella sp. | reverse complement strand
TGACTGGAGTTCAGACGTGTGCTCTTCCGATCTATGTTGCTCTCGGGATGCTGGCGGCGCAGCTCCTTGATCACGGCCTTGCCCACCACGTGATTGGGCAGGCACGCGAAGGGCTGCGTGCAGATGATGTTGGGTGCGCCATGGTCAATCAGGTCGAGCATCTCGGCCGTGAGCAACCAGCCCTCGCCCATGTTGTTGCACACCGAAAGCACCGTACGGGCCTTGTCAGCCATGGTGCCGATGCGCTCGGGCGCCTCGAAGCGGCGGGACTTCTCGAGCATCTCCTCCACCGGCGTGCGCATCCAGTCCACAAGCTTGATGAGCGCTTGCATGACCGCGCGCGTGGTAGCAGAGCTTCCCAGCTCGTCTTTCTGCAGCTCGGCGTTGCTCATGGAGTACAGGAAGAAGTCGAGCAGGCCCGGTACCACGGCCTCGCAGCCCTCGCGCTCGATCACGTCGACCACATGGTTGTTGGCCGTGGGATGGAACTTGACCAAGATCTCACCGACCACGCCCACGCGTGGCTTGGTGCCCTCGCCCACGAGCGGCATGGTGTCGAACGCGCGGATGGCCTCGCGGCACAGCTTGGTGTAGTTGTGGCGGTTAAACTTGGGCGCCAGTTTACGGGCGCGCGCCATGTACTGCTCGTAGAGCGCGTTGGCGGCACCGGGCGTGGCCTCGTACGGGCGGCAGCGGTAGAGCATCTGCATCATCACGTCGCCAAAGAGCACCGCGTAGACTGCCTGCTTAAGCAGCGCCGGCGTCAGCTTAAAGCCGGGGTTGTCCTCGCCCAGCGCCACAGCCGAAAGCGAGATCACCGGAATCTCGGGGTGGCCGCTCTCGCGCAGGGCCTTGCGAATGAGCGCGATGTAGTTGGTAGCACGGCAGCCGCCGCCGGTCTGGCTGATGACCACGGCCGTCTTGGACAGGTCGTACCGACCGCTCTCGATGGCCTCCATAATCTGACCCGTTACCAGAATCGACGGGTAGCAAATGTCATTGTTCACATAGCGCAGACCGGCCTCGACGGCATCGTGATCGGTCGAGGGCAGCAGCTCCAAGTTGTAGCCGGCACCGCGGAACACCTCTTTGACCAGGTCAAAGTGGATCGGCGCCATCTGCGGGCACAGGATGGTGTAGCCCTCGTCGCGCATCTGCTCGGTAAAGGGCACCTTGGGCCACGCGGTCGAAGCACTCTCGCGCTGAGCCTCAAACGTGTACTTGCGGCTCGCGAACGCGGGAGCATCCGTGGAGGGCGCCACCGGCGCGGCATCGCCCTGCTCGTAGGCCTCGCCCGCGGCCGTGGCCTCGGCCAAGCGCTCGGCCTCCTGGTCCTTGAGCGCGGCCATGAGCGAGCGGATGCGGATGCGCGCGGCGCCCAGGTTGGACACCTCGTCAATCTTGAGCACGGTGTAGATCTTGCCGCTGGCTTCCAGAATCTCCTGCACCTGGTCGGTGGTCAGGGCGTCCAGACCGCAGCCGAAAGAGTTGAGCTGGATCAGGTCCAAATCGTTGCGCATCGTCACAAAACGGGCGACGGCGTACAGGCGGCTGTGGTACATCCACTGGTCGACCACGCGGATGGGACGCTCGGGCTTCACCAGGTGCGCGAGCGAATCCTCGGTAAAGACCGCAAAGCCAAAGCTCGAGATAAGCTCGGGCAGGGCATGGTTGATCTCGGGGTCGTTATGGTAGGGACGACCAGCGAGCACAATGCCATGGCCACCGTGGTCCTCGACCCACTTAAGAGCCTCCTCGCCCATCGTCTGGATATCCTCGTGGAAACGCGCATCGGCCTCAAAGGCAGCGTTGACGGCGGCATCGACCTCGGAGCGCGTGATCTTGGGTCCACGCACGCGACCGCGACCAGCTTGCGAATCGGCCACGCGGTCGACGGCGAGCACCTGGTACAAGCGGCGCTTGAGCTCTGTCTTATCGTGATAGGGCACAAACGGGTACAGGAACTCGATGGTCTGCTCGCGAATCTCGTCGATATTGAGCGCCAGCGCCGTGGGGTAGCTCATGACGATGGGGCAGTTGTAGCAGTTGCCAGCCGTCGGATCCTCCTTGCGCTCCCAGCGCACGCACGGCATCCAGATAAAGTCGACATCACGATCGATGAGGTTCATCACGTGGCCATGGCTCATCTTGGCCGGATAGCACACGCTCTCGGACGGCATGGACTCGATGCCCGCCTGGTAGGTCTTCTTGCTCGACTGGTCGGACAGCTGCACGCTAAAGCCCAGGCGCGTAAAGAACGCGTGCCAGAAGGGGTAGTTCTCGTACATGTTGAGGGCGCGGGGGATGCCGACGGTGCCGCGCGGGGCCTCGTCGGGGCTCAGCACCTCGCGGTTAAACAGCAGCTCGTTTTTCTTTTTGAAGAGGTTGGGGGCCTCGGTCTTTTGCTTTTTGTGGCCGGCACCCTTCTCGCAGCGATTGCCGGTGATAAAGCGCCTGCCGCCGCCAAAATCGTTGACGGTAAGCTGGCAGTTGTTGGAGCAACGGCCGCAGCGGACGTGCTTTTGCGTCACGGTGAGGTGCGCGATGTCCTCGGCCGAAAGGATGGTCGAGATGCCGTCGGCGCCGGCGCGATCGCGGGCGAGCAGGGCCGCACCGTAGGCGCCCATACAGCCGGCGATGTCGGGGCGCACGGCGTGAACACCGGTGAGCTGCTCAAACGCACGCAGCGTGGCGTCGGACATAAAGGTGCCGCCTTGGACGATCACCTGACTGCCGATCTCCTTGGGGTCGCGCAGCTTAATGACCTTGAACAGGGCATTCTTGATGACGGAATAAGACAGGCCGGCCGCGATGTCGCCCACCGTGGCGCCTTCCTTTTGCGCCTGCTTGACGCGCGAGTTCATAAAGACCGTGCAGCGGCTGCCCAGGTCGACGGGGGCCTTGGCATGAATGGCGGCATCGGCAAACGCGCGCACGTCCATGTTCATAGACACGGCGAAACTCTCGATAAAGCTGCCGCAGCCCGACGAGCAGGCCTCGTTGAGCATGATGTGCTCGATGACGCCGTCCTTGACGCGCAAGCACTTCATGTCCTGGCCGCCGATGTCCAGGATAAACTCGACGCCGGGCAGGAATGCCTTGGCGCCGCGCAGGTGCGCGACGGTCTCGATCTCGCCGGAATCGGCCTTGAGGGCCTCGATGAGCAGCGCCTCGCCGTAACCCGTGGTGGTCACGTGGCCGATGGTGCAGCCGGCGGGGATGTGATTGTAGAAATCGGCCATGATGACCTTGGCCGTGCCCAGGATGTCGCCGTTGTTGTTGCCGTACCAAGTGTGCAGCAGCTGGCCGTCCTCGCCCACGAGTGCGGCTTTCATGGTGGTGGAACCGGCGTCGATGCCGATGAACACGCGGCCGGTGTAGCCGTCGAGCTTGCCCTTGGGAACGACCTCGGTGTCGTGGCGACCCTTGAACTCGGCAAAGTCCTCGTCGGTGGCAAAGAGCGGATCCAGACGCTCGACCTCGGCACCCTGTGTGTCACCCAGAGCATCGATGGCATCGATGAGCTGCGGGAACGTGCTGAGCTTGTTGGACTCGTGCGCCATGGCGGCGCCGCTCGCTACAAACAGGTGGGCGTTTTGGGGCACGATACGGTGCTCCTCGTCCAGGTTGAGCGTGAGGTAGAAGCGGTGGCGCAGCTCGGAGAGATACTGCAGCGGGCCGCCCAGGAAGGCGACGTTGCCGCGGATGGGGCGGCCGCACGCCAGGCCCGAGATGGTCTGGGTCACGACGGCCTGGAAGATGGAGGCAGCCACGTCCTCGGGACGGGCGCCCTCGTTGAGCAGCGGCTGGACGTCGGTCTTGGCAAAGACGCCGCAGCGGCTGGCGATGGGATAGATGGTAGTGGCGTTGGCCGCGAGCTCGTTGAGGCCGCTCGCGTCGGTGTGCAGCAGGGTTGCCATCTGGTCGATGAAGGCGCCCGTACCGCCGGCGCAGGTGCCGTTCATGCGCTGCTCGATGCCGTTGTCGAAGTAGATGATCTTGGCGTCCTCGCCGCCCAGCTCGATGGCGACATCGGTGGCCGGGATAAGGGTCTCGACGGCGCGTTTGCTAGCGATGACCTCCTGGACAAACTCCAGGTCGAGCCACTGGGACAGCAGCAGGCCGCCCGAGCCGGTAATGGCGCAGGTCATCTGGGCCGTCGGCAGCACGGTCGCGGCACCCTCGAACAGGTCGCGGGCGCAGGCACGGACGTCGGTGTGATGGCGCTGGTACTTGGCGTAGACGATCTGGTTTTCGTCATTGAGCACGGCGAGCTTGACGGTGGTGGAGCCCACGTCGATGCCCAGGTGCAGGTTGCCACGAGCGTTCTCGGGGTTGAAGATCGCGCCTTCGGGGGCGTGGGCGGCGGTGGCGGTTACGGACTCGGCAACGTTGGGCGTGGCTGCATCAGCGGTGAGCGTCTCCCCTGCCACGTTCTTGGCATCGGCAACTGCCTCGGCAACTTTCTCGACAGCCGCGGTCGCGGCCTTCTGCGCGGCGTCCATCACGGTGGGCGCGGCCTCGCGTGCGGCAGCGACCATGCGGTCCTTAATGCCCTCGACGAGCTTGCTCATTGTCTCTCCTCTTAGTTGTTGGACTCGACGGTTGCGACGGTGTCGGCCGCGTCCTCGAGCTGCAAGTTCAATAGCTTCATGCCGTATTCCGGCACGTTGATATCGATGGGTTGGCCATACAGGTCACCAGGGCGCACAAAAGCGAGCACCGTCATAATGCGTGCCATGGCCTCGGGCGATTCGGTGAGCCCACGCTCAAACCAACGCTGAATCATGCCGACCTCGGCACTCACGACGTAGGTGACGTAGTAGTCAAAGAACGTGCCCAGCGCCAGGCCCAAAATGCCCGTCTGCGCACGCGGCACCACAGCCTCACGCGCGGTGTCGATAATCCTTTTAATGAAGGCCTGGTCGCCGCCCGGACCCAGCAGTGCACCGATTAAGTCGCGGTTGGCCGCAAGATAACGCAGCAGCTCAACCGAACCGGGCGCTGGCTCGAGCTCATCGATGCTGTGATAGAGATCAGGCAGCTGAGCTGCGGTGATGAGCTCAATGCGCTCACGGATCTCGGCCAGCAAGCCGTCCTCGATTTGATTGATAAAGTCGGGAATATCGCGGTAGTGCGAATAGAACGTGCGGCGCGTAAGGCCGGCGCGCTCGGTGAGCGACGCGACATTAATGCGCGAAAGGTCGCCGCTTTCGGCAAGCTCGCTGGCAAGTGCCTGGCGAAGGGCACGCTGCGAGCGAAGGGACCGGCGATCGCATTTCTCGAGCTGGGACAAGCGTCCTCCTTGTTACTCAGCCTGTGCGCTATTGCACAGTGCGAGTATTATTGCACACCGTGTGCATCAACACGTAAAGGCAATATTTGGAATGTGACGAGGGGGCAGTCTCTTTGTCACATTATTCGATGATGGTGCGGGAGTTCTGCTTGCGCATGGTGGTGAGCATGTGTTTGGGAACGGCGTGGGCCATGCAGTTGCCGATGGTCGCGCTCGCGGCGGCCTTGGCCGCATCACTGCCATTCTTGGTGGCATAGCTGTGGCGGAAACGCTTGAGCATGGCGATATCGTTGCCGCCGTCGCCGTAGACCGCAACCTCGTCCTCGGCAATGCCGTAGTAACCCGCCAGCCAGGCCACGCTCTCGCCCTTGTTGCACGCCACGTCCGTGATTTCGAACATCACCGGATCGAACGGCGCGTTGACCACACGGTCCGATCGCTCGGCAAGATACGCCTTAAGGTCGCGCTCCAGCTCGGGCGAGGTCACGCGGCAGTTGATCTTGCACACATCGTGGCGCAGGATGTCACCGATCGACTGGTCGAAATACTGCTCCTCGTGATACCCGCCACGCGCACGCATGCCGCGCATCACGATGCGTTTGATAGGACTGTCCTTTTTAAAGCCCGCTTGGTGCATCTCGAACGAACCGCTTGAGAACATGCCGTCGGGCGTGGAGCAGTCAAAACAGATATCCGGGAACTCCTTGAGCAGCTCCTCGGTGACCTGCGAGTCGATGGTCCAGGTCTTGAGCACCTCGCCATGACTGTCGCGCACGATGGAGCCGTTAGAGCAGCAGGCGTCAAGCGCCAGGCCCGTAAAGCCATGCTCGCCGATCGGCAGCGTCGAGCGTCCGGTCGCGGGAACCACATGCAGGCCGGCCTCGGTCAGCTCGCGAATGGCACGGCGAATGGTTCCGTCCGCCTCGTGCAGGGCGTTCAGCAGCGTTCCGTCTAAGTCACTCGCAAACATCTTGATCATGGGCATGCCTCTCCTTCGTCTGCACGATATTGTAGACGAGAATGGGCGTGCCCAAGAGAGGCACGCCCGTCAGGCGAAAGATTGTCCTATACTGCGGCGGGGCCGTGTTCGCCGGTGCGAATGCGGATGACTTCTTCGACCGGCTCGACCCAGATCGTGCCATCTCCAACGGTGCCGCAATCTTGGAAACGGCGCGGCAACGGGCGCGAAACGAACGGGAAATACGCGAGCAAGGAAGCCGCAAACACGCCCGTCCCGGCTAGCGGCGGAACAGCTCGCGGGCTCGGTCGCGGAGGTCGGTAGCTCGGATGACGCCCTCGTAGCGATTGATGCGCAGACGCGGGAAGGCGTTAAAGAAGCGCAGGTCACGACGGCTGAGCGACACACTCGGCACCGGACGGCTCATGCGCTTGCCGGCAAGGCGACGACTGAGCGACGGACGCGGCATGCTCGGCGCGACATCGGCAACGCGGCGGGCAGCGAGCGCCAGGCCGCGAGCACCATCCGAGATAAACGTCGGCATCGAAGCCTTCTCGCGCAGGGCATCGAGCGCCGCGTCGCCCAGCTCGGCCAGCCAAGCGTTAACGGCGCGACCGCGGATATGCGTCTGCGCCACCGAGTCAATCGCCGAATCGGGAATACGTTCGAGCATAGAGTCGGAGGCGTCGGCAAGCGACTCATTGATGCGGTCGGCAAGGTCGGCACGCACACGCTCAAGCTGATCGGACAGGCGGCGCCAGCTGGCCAACGAGCACACCGCATCGACCATCATCGCGACCGCGACGATAAAGGCGGACAGCCGCACAATCAGCACCGGCAGATGGCCAAGCAGCCCCAGCAATGCCGGCTCCACTAAACGGCAAATACACAACGCACCCAAGCCAAACGCGCAGGCCCAGTACAGGCAGATGCGTCCGTGCAGGTTAAACGGCAGATGCGAGTAATCCCAAAACCGGGCACCCGTCGTTTTTTCCAACAGCACGCCCACGCTATATTCGATCACGCTGCATACGAGCGCGGCAGCGACAAACTGGCTCGAGGCGTCTGGGATTCCACGCAGCAGCAACCAGCACGCGATGCCGCCCGCACCGTAGATGGGACAACACGGCCCTAGCAAAAAGCCGCTGTTGGCAAAGCGTCCGTGGTTGAGCATGGCGCAGACTGTCGACTCCCATACCCAGCCGCAAAAACCGTAGAAGGCAAACGAGAGTACCAGCGCCGAGAGCGGACAAGCGGCAAGCGTCGCGCCGTCAAATGCCATGCCGATCGCGGTTCCCACCGTCTACCCACTCCTCTTTTCGTTCGATTCTTTGCTCGAGCCGTCGCTCGAGCCCTCGTTCAAATCGTTCGCGCCGCCTTTGCGCGGCAGACGGCCGGCAATCGTCTCGCGCAGCGCGCACCATTTATCTGCCAGGCACACAATCCATGCCTCACGACACGTCGGCGGCACCGGCACCAGCGGAAACATATGGCGCGCGATGATATTCCGCTCGCGCGACGTCAGCTCAAAATCTTCCTCCGCACGCGCCAGGGCAAAAAACGGGTGACGAAAGCCATGCAGCCGATGGCTTGGGTCGGGATCGTGCCAGTCATAGAGAAAGTAATCGTGTAACAGGGCCCCGCGCAGCAGCGAGGCACGGTCGACCGAAATGCCAACACGGCCCAGGTGCTCGGCAAAAGACAGGCTCGCCCGCGCCACCGAGGTGACATGCGCATAGACCGTCACGTCGCCATGCTGGATAAACTCACACGTCAGGTCCAAGCGGCCCGCCTGGGCCAGCTGACGGGCGGCATTGTCGACCTCGCGCGCGATACTCTCGGCACGAACGGTATCGGACATGCGGCCTCCTTCCAGCGGCTCTCGGCGGCAAGTCGCAGCCTGCACGCAATGAATAAAATCATCATCGAATTTACTAGTATGGCATCGGACAAAACGTTTTGCCCCGCCAGTTGGCGAATTACCGCGCCGCCGTCACATATCAAACGCCAAAATGTGCGAGACTGTCTTGTGCAATTGTGCCGGCCGAGGGAGTGCCGGCGCACGATTCGCATGGAGTAACCCACAACGATGCTGCTTACGCAAACGACAACGCCCGAGGACGTCAAGGCTCTCGACCGCGCCGAGCTTCCGCTGCTCTGCGGCGAGATCCGCCACGCCATCCTCGAAAGCTCCGCCGCCGTCGGCGGGCACGTTGCCCCCAACCTGGGCGTCGTTGAGCTTACGGTCGCGCTCCATCGCGTGTTTAACTCCCCCACCGACAAAATTGTCTTTGACGTGTCACACCAGACCTATGCCCACAAGGCGCTGACTGGGCGCGCGTACACTTATATCGACCCGGCACGCTACGGCGAGGCCTCTGGCTTTGCCAATCCCGACGAGTCCGAACACGACCTGTTCGCCATGGGCCACACCTCCACATCGGTGAGCCTAGGCTGCGGCCTGGCGCACGCTCGTGACCTGGCGGGCGATGCGTACAACGTCATCACCATCATTGGCGACGGTTCGCTTTCGGGCGGTCTGGCGTTTGAGGGCTTTAACAATGCCGCCGAGCTCGACAGCAACCTGATCATCATCGTCAACGATAACGACCAGTCCATTGCCGAGAACCATGGCGGCCTGTATCGCAATCTGGCCGAGCTGCGCGCCAGTAACGGCACCTGTGAGCGCAACGTTTTCCGCGCGATGGGGCTCGACTACCGCTATCTGGACGCCGGTAACGATGTGTTGGCCCTGGTCGACGCGCTGCAGGAACTGCGCAATATCGATCATCCCATCGTGCTGCACGTCTCCACCGCCAAGGGCAAGGGCTTTGAGCCGGCCCAGAGCGACCCCGAGCGCTGGCACCACGTGGGTCCGTTTGACATGGCGACTGGGCGCAAGCTCTGCCCGGGTCATCCGAGCGAGCCTGCGCCGCGCACCTATGCCGACATTACGGGCGAGGCGCTCAGCGCTGCCATCGAGCGCGATCCGCAGGTTGTGGGCATCACGGCGGCCACGCCCTACATCATGGGCTTTACACCCGAGCTTCGCGCCGCGGCAGGCAAGCAGTTTGTCGACGTGGGCATTGCCGAGGAACACGCCGTGACCTTTGCCACCGCGCTTGCGCGCTCGGGCGCCAACCCAGTCTTTGGTGTGTACGGCACGTTTTTGCAGCGCGCCTACGACGAACTGTGGCACGACCTGTGCCTCAACGACGCCCCCGCAACCATCCTGGTATTTGGCGCGTCGATCTTTGGCACCACATCCGAGACGCACCTCTCGTTCTTTGATATTTCCATGCTGGGCGGTCTTCCCAACATGCACTACTTGGCGCCGGCCTGCATGGAGGAATATCTGTCCATGCTGAGCTGGTCGCTCGATCACCGCGAGCATCCCGTGGCGATTCGCGTGCCGGGCATTGGCTTGGTAAGCCGCCCCGACTTGGCGCCTGCCGAGGACGCCGATTACGGCGCCGTTCATTACAACGTGGTGCGCCAGGGTCGCGACGTGGCCGTGCTCGCGCTTGGCGATTTCTTTGAGTTGGGCGAGCGCGTGGCAAACCGCTTGGCTGCCGAGTACGGCATCGAGGCCACGCTCGTCAACCCGCGCTATGCAACTGAGCTCGACCGTGAGTTCCTCGACAGCCTTGCCGCCGAGCATCGCGTTGTCGTCACTCTCGAGGACGGCATCTTGGACGGTGGCTGGGGCGAGCGTGTCGCGTGCTACTTGGCCTGCACGCCCGTGCGCACGCGCACCTTCGGCATCGCCAAGGGCTTCCCCGACCGCTACGACCCCAAAGAGTTGCTCGCTCAGAACGGCATGACGGTCGAGAACATGGCCGCCGAGGCCGTAAGGCTACTCAACGAGTAAAAAACCTCCGCAAGGGAAGCACCCCTGCGGAGGTTTTTATTTTCGCGGCGCGATTATCTCAATCCGTAACATCTATGGCCCGAATTCCCGTCTAACTGTTACAGATCGAGACAAACCGTCTTAGTCCCTGACGTTTGTCTCAATCTGTAACAGATAGAGACCTTTTGCCCGTCCAGATGTTACAGATTGAGACATTCGAATCCCATTAAGGAGATAATCTCAATCTGTAACAGCTAGAACCCATTTCCTCGTCTACCTGTTACAGATTGAGACAAAGCAGCGAGGCAGGCCACCACATCTGCAAGAACCACCACAAAGGTGCCTGTCCCTTTTTGGTAGGAAGAATAACCCATAAGGTAAGTATGTTTCTGAGTTATTTCGTGTTGACCCGTCTGAGCGGGATAGGGTATAACTCTACTCAACCGCTAGGGATTTTATTGAGAAAGGTGTTCTACCATGAGCAAGAACCTCTCCCAGCAGGTCGTTCTCGACCGCCGCGGCTTCGTCGCCGCCACCTTCGCAACCGTCGCCGGCCTTGGTCTTGCCGGCTGCTCCGACACCAGCGCCGAGGCTGACAAGGGTTCCGCCGCCGGTTCCTCCAAGAGCTCCGAGGATACCGAGGTTTCCGCCACGCTCGACGCCAAGGCATTCGACAAGCTCGTCAACGACGGCCCCAAGGCCGATGACGACGCCATCGCCGCCAGCACCTGGGCTACGGCCGTCAAGGATGCCGGCGTCTTTACAATCGGTGGCGTCCAGACCTCCACGCTCTTCTCCCTCCTCAACGAGAAGGACGGTCAGACCCGCGGCTTCGACGCCGGTATCGCACAGCTCCTGTCCAACTACATTCTGGGCGAGAACAAGGTCGAGATCACCCAGGTGACCTCGGACACGCGTGAGTCCGTCCTGCAGAACGGCCAGGTCGACGCCGTCTTTGCCACCTACACCATCACTGACGATCGCAAGAAGCTCGTCTCCTTTGCCGGTCCCTACTACTACACCCAGCAGGCCATCCTGGTGCTCGCCGACAACGACGACATCAAGAGCGTCGACGACCTGGCCGACAAGAACGTCGCCGTCCAGTCCGGCTCCAACGGCCCTGCCATCCTGGAGGAGCTCGCTCCCAAGGCCAGCCAGCAGGAGTTCAAGACCGACGAGGAGGCCCGCCAGGCACTCCAGCAGGGTCGCGTTGACGCCTACGTCATCGACAACAACATGCAGCAGAGCGCCCTAGTCCGCGAGCCCGGTAAGTATAAGATCGCCGGCAAGCCCTTCGGCAGCAAGGAGCCCTATGGCATCGGCCTGCCGCTCGATTCCGACGGCGTCGCCTTTGTCAACGACTTCCTTAAGAAGATTGAGGACGACGGCACCTGGACCGAGCTGTGGCAGATCTGCATCGGCGACCGCACGGGCGACACCAATGTTCCCGAGCTGCCCGAGATCGGCGCCTAGGCAACGCGCCTAGTAACGGCCGCAACGAAACCATACGGAAACGCACGGTGCGCTTTATTGCGCTAAACTGTTTCCTTACTGAGTTGTCGGGGCTTCCGTACACACGGGAGCCCCTTTCCTTATCGGCGGGAGGTCCGCATGAGTCTCTCCGAGCTCTGGTCGCTCTATGGCCAGAACTACATTGACGCGCTGCTAGCAACCTGGGGCATGACGCTTGAGTCGTTTGCCATCGCCATGGTGTTGGCCGTCGCCGTCACCGTGATGCGCGTGTCGCCGCTCAAGCCGCCACGCGTCTTTGGCGACCTGTATGTCCAGGTCTTCCGTAACATCCCCGGCATCGCGCTGCTCATCATCGTCGTCTACGCATTGCCGCCACTCAAGGTCGTTCTGCCCTACCGTACCTGCGTTATCGTCGCCACGGTGTTGCTGGGCTCCGCCTTTGGCTCCGAGAACTTCATGAGCGGCATCAACACCGTCGGCGTCGGCCAGGTGGAAGCCGCCCGCTCGCTGGGCATGAGCTTCAATCGCATCCTTGCCAAGATCGTGATCCCGCAGGCACTGCGCTCGAGCGTGCTGCCCATGACCAACCTCTTTATCGCCGTCATGCTCACCACCGCGCTCGGCAGTCAGGTGCCGCTTAAACCGCAGGAGCTCACCGGCGTGGTGAGCTATATCAACACGCGCTCGCTCGGCGGCGTCACCGCGTTCTTTATCTCGGCGCTCGGCTACCTGGGCACAGCCTTTGTGGTGAGCCACATTGGCAACTACATCGATAAGAAGGTGAGGATCCTCCGATGAGCAAGCACTCCTCCCCCGCGCTCACCATGCGCGATGCGCTCTACGAGGCTCCCGGCCCCAAGATGCGCGCCAAGATTCGCATCGGCACCGCCATCTCGCTGGTTGCCGTCGTCGCACTCGTTGCCCTCGTGTTGCAGCGCTTTTATGTGACCGGCCAGCTTTCGGTTCATTATTGGTATTTCTTTACGCACCTCACCACCTGGAAGTTCCTGCTTGCCGGCTTTGAGGGCACCGTTAAAGTCGCACTCACCGCCGGCGCCATCGCGCTGGTGCTCGGCCTTGCCCTTATGCTCGGTCGCACCAGCGACATTAAGCCGCTGCAGCTGGTCTGCCGCGTGCTCACCGATTTCTTCCGCGGCGTGCCGAGCCTGCTGTTCATCTACTTCTTCTTTTTGGTGCTGCCCCAGTACAAGATCGCGCTGCCGTCGTTTTGGATGCTCACGCTTCCCGTCGCGCTCGCCGCAGCCGGTGTACTGGCCGAGATCTTCCGTGCCGGCGTCAACGCCGTGCCGCGCGGCCAGGTCGAGGCTGCCCAGGCGCTCGGCCTCTCCAAAGCTAAAATCACCTTTAAAATCGTATTGCCGCAGGCTATTCGGTTTATCATTCCGTCGTTGATTTCGCAGCTCGTGGTCGTCGTCAAAGACACCACCGTCGCCTATGTGGTGAGCTACCCCGACCTCATGCAAAATGCCCGCGTGCTCATTACCAACTACGACGCGCTCGTGTCGGTCTATCTGGTGATCGCGGTCATCTATATCCTCATCAACGTCGCGATCAACAAGGCCGCTGTCTACGTCTCGCACAAGACCGGCGCGGCCATCATCCGCTAACGCTTTACCATTTCGAGTCATAAGGAGCCGAGCACCATGGCACAGAGCACCTCTTCCACCGGCAATCAGCCGCTGATCGAGCTCAAGCACGTCGATAAGCACTACGGCGATCTGCACGTCCTCAACGACATCAATCTCTCGGTCGACCGCGGCGAGGTCGTCGTTGTAATCGGCCCCTCGGGCTCGGGCAAGTCGACCATGTGCCGAGCCATCAATCGTCTGGAAACCATCGACTCGGGCGAGATCCTCATCGAAGGCGAGCCCCTGCCGCAGGAAGGCAAGGACCTTGCCCGCATGCGTGCCGAGCTGGGCATGGTGTTTCAGCAGTTCAACCTGTTCGCACATATGACCGTACTGCAGAACGTCATGCTGGGGCCGGTCGATGTGCTGGGCGTGTCCAAGGAGGAGGCTCGTGAGCGTGCCATGGATCTGTTGAGCCGCGTGGGCGTTGCCGAACAGGCCGATAAGGTGCCCGCACAGCTCTCGGGCGGCCAGCAGCAGCGCGTGGCCATCGCCCGTTCTCTTGCCATGCAGCCCAAGGCCATGCTCTTCGATGAGCCCACGAGTGCCCTTGACCCCGAGATGATCAACGGGGTGCTCGAGGTCATGGTGCGCTTGGCGCAGCAGGGCATGACGATGATCGTCATTACGCACGAGATGAACTTCGCCCGCCGCGTGGCCGACCGCGTCGTGTTTATGGCCGACGGCCAAATCGTGGAAACCGGCACGCCCGACGAGTTCTTCGACCATCCCCAGACCAAGCGCGCCCAGGACTTCCTCAACTCCATCAAGGGCCACTAGCCCCATTGCCACGCGGGCAAATTCATCTGGAGCACCTGTCCCGCGCCGCCCCTGTGCCATGTCCACCCGGATTCGAAAGCCACACCCATGATCGGAACACACACCTCATCGTCCTACACTCCGCACGTCGACGTCGATCCCGCCGACCGCCCGCTCATCCTGGTCGCACCACGCTGGGAAGAGGCAAAGCCGTTTTTAAGCGAGACGCTCTCCCCCAACGAGGAAATCGCAAGCGTCTTTGTCGATGCCATCCTTGCCGCCGGTGGCCTGCCGCTGCAGATGTCTATTACCGAAGACATCGATGTTATCCGTCATTACGTGGAAATCGCCGACGGCATCGCCATTCCCGGCGGCCCGGACGTCAACCCCAAACGCTGGGGCGACGAGCGTCCGTACGACCCCACGCTGTGCTGCGAGATTCGCGACCGTTTTGAGTTTAAGCTGGTTAGCGAGGTGCTTCGCGCCAAGAAGCCGCTCTTTACCACCTGCCGCGGCACGCAGCTGCTCAATGTCGCCACCGGCGGCACCCTGTGCATGGACGTGCCGAGCCTGGGCGCGCGCGAGGGCCGCACGCAGTGGCGCCATACCCACGTGCTCAACGACCCTGTGCATCCCGTCGAGGTCGTGCCGGGCTCGCTGCTGGAGCGCGCGGTTGGCGGGCACAGGCTGATCCAGACCAACTCCGCACACCACTGCTGCGTCGATCGTCTGGGTAAAAGCACGCGCTTGGTCGCCAAGGCAACCGACGGCGTGCCCGAGTGCATCGAGGTCGAGGGCCAGCCGTTCTGCCTGGGCGTGCAATGGCACCCCGAGTACACCTGGCAAACGCTCGAGACCGACTTTAACCTGTGGAAGTCGTTTGTCGAGGCAGCGGCCAAGGTTAAGCAGGCGCGCTAGCTGGAAAACTGCACAGGTTAAATCCTCCTATGCCAGCGGGGGCGAGCACCAGCCACGGCGCCCGCCCCCGCTGTATTTGGTATGCTCGGTATGATCATCCCTCACAAACAATCAAAGAAATCTCGACCGCAATTGGTCGACAGTAAAGCAAATGGTAAAAACGCTTGCTATGTTTATGAGGCAGTCAATTAAAATCGAAATGCATTGACCATTCCCCAACGGGGTCACGCCGCAAATCCACATGAGCATCGAGGACGGAAACGGAAGCATGGAATTGGCTCCGACCTGTATGTAGATCGTTACGACGTTGACAAGCAACAGCATGCCAATCGGACCGAAGCCGGACCCAAAATAGGAAACAACGATCACGCAAGAGACCACGTATGCAAGGCAGACCGCACTCGCCAGAAGAAGTCGATCGCAAAACATATTCAGGTTGAAATACTGCTGAGCATCCGAAACGATTGCGCAGTTAAGACAGTACAAAACGACACTCGACAGGACAAACGCGCCCAAAAGGGCAAAAGAAGATAGCACCACTCGCGCAACGATAGCGCACACACGCTTCCCTCCCCGAGCCTCCGACAACCCCCACGGTTCCTCGACAAAGCCCGAACTGACAAAGCGCGGCACAATGCAAGCCGCGATGAACGGAAAGAACAATGCATGGGCCAACGGGGCTACGTTGAACAGCAGACCGCGAAAAACCTCTGCATTGCCAAATAGAAGGACATCCTCCGCCGATAGCCGAAGCGTCGGGTCTGGGAAAAAACCCAAGAAACTGTTCTCACGGAGGCTACAGAACCACATCGGGAAAGAATTAAGCTGCAATATCACCATGTACGCATAAATTACCAGGATTAAGGCGAACGCCCATTTGCTCACATGCTTCAATTCTGACTGGAGAAGTCTTTTAATCTGACGAGCCATTGAGCACACCCCCAGCGCGAAAGCTCAAGAGAGCGTAAATCAATACCGATAGACAGCTGGCTGCCACGCCATATCCCAGAAGCGTCAGCTGCCCCATATCGCTATACCCAAGGGCACATCCGACTCCAAGGTACGGCCCCGGAAGGAAGAAGATCCATCGCAAGGATGGTATAGGTGCCTGAAGGAAGGCTCCGTAGAGCGTCAAGCTCATGACAAATCCAACTATCACCACGGCCCCGCTCAATACAGCGCTGCCCGTTATCCGATAGATGGTCACCGTCTCCAGCGCAACCGATATCACCAATACGGCGTTGACTACCATTGCAGGCAAAAATACAGTTAGTATGTTGTGCGAGTAGTTATGCCCTCCACGTATTATGGCTATTGCAAAAAGAAGAAGGCAAAGCGCGCTATATGCTGCGCCGATTATTAAAGCAGACGAAAGTACATGTGCCAGAGCCCCGTTAAAGCGGGCAAGACCTCTTGCTGAAGAAATTCGGCATCCCTCTTCATAGCCGCGCTCCTGTAAAATCGCCAGGCAAACGATGAGCGGAACGAACAGGGATGTACCGGCAAAAGCGCTGCGCGCAAGGGACTCATCAGGCGCAGAAGGATCGATTGCATTCCAGAGGAAACCAATATCCTCCCCACAAACGCCATAGCCAAAGACGAGCAACGTTGTTCCGTTTTTTAGAAAGATGCCGAAGAGAAGGCCGAACGCCAACATAAGCGCAAGACCAAACTTCGCCGGAAATATCCTGTGCAAACGCATCATATCTGCCTTTATGGGATGGATCGCCCGCTTCATAGCGAGACCGCCTTCATCAAGCGCCTGTAATACTCTTTTAGGGATGGCGCCTCATCCCTTATGACGTCCATCGATTCCTTTTTTAGCAGTTCACCGTCATGAAGAAACAGGCAGCTTGTTGCAACCGATGCCAGCTCATCCAAGTCGTGGCTAGAGATAAGCATGGTTTTGCCCTGCTCCCGATTCAATCGACCGATAAGGGCCCATATACTCTCGATGCCCAACGGATCCAATCCATTTGCCGGCTCATCGAAAATTAGTACGTCGGTGTCGCCCAATAAAGCCGTAGCTATATCCAGTCGCCGTTTCATTCCCAGAGAAAAACTGCTCACGCTCTTTTTCTCATCGACGTCCAGCCCGACCAGGCCCAAGACGCGAGGAACCTCACGTTTCTCATCGAGCCCCCATTCCGCACATCGGATCCGAAGATTCTCAGCCGCACTGAGAGATTGGTATGCTCCGCAAGAATCTGGCACATAGCCGACACGCGTCCGCATCAGGCTCAGCTCTTTTTCCGACTTGCCTCCAAAGAGCTCCACGCTCCCCGACGATGGCTCACAGAGGCCCAGCACTATTTTAATAAGCGTGCTTTTGCCCGCCCCGTTTGCACCAACAAGGGCGCAAAGCTCAGACTGATCCACCTCGAAGGAAACGTCATGCAAAACGCGCCGTTTCCCGTAGCGCTTTGACACCCTTGATAGCCTTATCGTTGATGCGTTCATTGGCCTCCCGTTCCGCTTGATAGCAAAACCGCTCATATCGTTCCTTCTTTACTTTATCGTTTTCCATAGTTGTTATTGTTTTTCGATAACTCATATTTGTCAAGATAATCTAAAAGAAAGAACCCGTGTTAGACACGGGTCCCTTCACGCTGATATTTCGTTTTAGTTGTTCGCCTTAAGCTACTCGTCGCTCAAATCGACAGCAAAGACTGATGTCGGAAGCGACGCCTCGTTGCCTCCGCCGTCCCGCATCTGTCTCACGACATTTTTCGCGCGCTCGACAATAAGCTCCTCAAGCTCTTTCTCGCTCACGCGCTGAATAATATCTCCCGGTTGACAATCAAGCTCATCACAGATATCGAGGAGCGTCTTTAGGCGAATAGCTTTTATCTTTCCGTTTCTAAGCTTTGAAATATTAGCCGGAGTATGCCCCGTCGCTCGAATCAGATCAGCACTGGTCTTTCCGGTCTTAAGCAGCTGCGTCTCAAGCTCGATGATGAGATAGCTCATGTTTCCTCCTACACAAGCTCGTCAGACTGCTCTTGGAGCAGCGAGGCATAACTCCAGATCGCCGAGATAAACAAACAGACAACTGCGCCGATAAACGACCCCGCATCAAAGGTAGCGCCTTGGCAAATCTCAATAACGAAGGAATGAGGCACGATGTAAAGCTCCAGTCCGCCAATGGTGAGACTAACCGATCCATAGGCACCAACAAGCGAAACCGCGGCGTTAACAGCAAAGGCAAGCGCGAGAACACGGATAAGCCGCACATGCGTCTTGGTAAAGGGCGAGACGCCCCGAGAGATATTACGGCTGATCCCGCACAAAACGACAAGCGAAATACCCACGACGAGCGCCAGGCACAGTCCGCTTGGGATAACGATGCACCCGCCATCGAGAAGCGTCACGACACCGAAAGAATCGACAGAAGCAACGTTTGCAACCGCATACCAGATCACGTAAACAACCAACGCGGCAAAAGCGACGAGCATCCCTGCAAAAACGGCTGCCATGCAAAAACCAAGCTTCCTGATATTTTCGCCCGCCTTGGCCATACGCTGAACGCTGTTGGACATACACTCACCCTCATCGACTCTATCGTTATTCGAACAGTTTATCGAACAACGATATGGATTGCATGCGGAAAGCCCCGCCAGTGCGCGAGAGTGGATTTTTGGACACGTATCGAACGAGAGTGGATAATCTCCCACTTTGAGGCCGCCACCGGGCCTAAAACGGGAGATTATCCACTCTCATAGTCAATCAAGGCTCACAGCCTCTTACTCGGCCGCCTCGCGCAGGGCCGACATCGTAGCCGCATATTGCCGCTGCAGCGCATGCATTCCCTCGCGGGCACCATCAACGGCATCGGCGCCACGCAGCGCCTCGGTCACCACGACCGCCGGCTCGTACAGATTATCGAATCCCAGGTTCTGGCTCACGCCCTTGAGCGTGTGCGCTGCCATAAACGCACCTTCGGCGTCTCCTGCCGCCATGGCGGCCTCCAGCTTGTCCATGCTCTCGTCATCCAAAAACTTGAGGGCAAAGCGGGCAAGCATTTCCCCGCCCATCAGCCGAGCGCACGCGTCGTCATAATTAGCGCCGATCTTCTCATACGCCTCACGCATGGAAATCATGGATTAAAAACTCCTTTGGTCAAACTAAATCGTGGGAAACGCGACGACGTCGGCGGGGCGTGCCAACGTCTCGGCAATTTGGTCTTGCACCTCGAGCAGGCAATCGAGCAGCAGCGGGTTAAAGGTGCCGCACTTACCGTCCAGGATCATCTGGATCGCCTCCTCGTGCGGGATAGCGTCCTTGTATACGCGCACGCTCGTCAGTGCATCGTACACGTCAGCCACCGAAACCACCTGCGCGGCGATGGGGATATCGTCGCCCTTAAGACCGTCGGGATAACCCCTGCCGTCCCAGCGCTCGTGGTGCCAACGCGCAATCTGGTACGCATATTCCAAAAGCGCATTGCCGGCGTGATGGCTGCCCAGCTCGAGCAGCATGTTGGCGCCAATCGTGGTATGCGTCTTCATAATCTCGAATTCCTCGGGCGTGAGGCGCCCGGGCTTGTTGAGGATCGCATCGTCAATCGACATCTTGCCGATATCGTGCAGCGCCGAAGCCAGGGCGATCGTGGAGCGTTCCTCATTGTCGAGGGAGATCGTGCCGCTACGCTGGACCAGATAGCCAAGCAGCAGCTCGGTCAGCTTTTCGATGTTCGTAACGTGCCTACCGCTCTCGCCGTTGCGAAGCTCCATGACGCCGGCCATGATGTCGATGAGCATGCGACTGTTCTTGACGCGCTCGTTGTACTGCTGGGACAGCAGGCTCGTCAGGCGGCGCTGTTTGGCGTACAGGCGGATGGTGTTGCTTACGCGGCGGCGCACGATACGGGAGTCAAACGGGCGGTTGATATAGTCCGAGGCGCCCAGCTCGTACGCGCGCAGAACCATATCATCGGAATCTTCGCTCGAAATCATGATGACAGGCAGATTGTCGATACCCGTTCGGCGCGACAGATCGGCCAGCACCTCAAAGCCGCTTATGCCCGGCATGACAATGTCCAACATCACGAGCGACAACTCATCGCCATAGCGGTCGACCATGTCGAGCGCTATACGACCGTTATCGGCCTCGAGGATGCAATACTCGTCCTTGAGCATCTCGCTGAGAATGGCTCGGTTCATCTCGGAGTCATCGATAATAAGCACCAAGGGCTTTTCGCTTTGGAAGGCCTCGATGGAATCGGCATCGGTCACCACCGTACCGGCTTTTGCCTTAGCGCGGCTCAATAACTGGGCAGCGCGGCCAACGCCCTCATCGACCGTCTCGCCATGAATGCGAACGCCACCAACACATGCCGTCAAGCTCACGTACTCATGGCCCGGAATAATCGTGGAACGAACGGCATCGGACACCTGATGCAGGCGACGGGTGAAGTCATCGGAGGGAATATTGGGCATGACAACCACAAACTTGTCGCAGCCATAGCGCACAAGCTCGTCAGTCGAACGAATTCCGCTGCGTATGGCTGTCGCCACAGCACCGAGCGCAAGGTCGCCGGCATGACGGCCACATGTATCGTTGAAGACCCTAAAATCATCAAGGTCGATCATCGCAACGCCGGCATTCATGCGGGCGCTTCGGAGCTTTTCCTCGTAATATCGGCGATTGCGCACATTCGTCAGCACGTCGGTGTAGACAAGGTCCTCTTCTGCGGCCTCTTGCTCATCGATCGGACGCACCATCAGCAAGACGTGAGGCTCGCCCTCGACCTTCAGAGGGCGCAGACGGGCGCGGTACTCAATACCATCATTGAGCAGCTGCTCCGACACCTCACCCGAATCTGCCAAGGCCTCAAGACTCGACTGACGCAGACAAGGGCAGCGATCGCCGGCGAGCAGGCAGTTAGGCTCGCTCTTAATCTGATCGGCCGACAGCAAACGCACCACGGGGTAGGTCTTCGCGACGCGGGCGACCTCGGCGGCAGCCTCCTCGTCGGTTAGATTGACCTCGTGATTATTGAGCATATGGGGCCCTTTCGATAGTTTCGCATGGTAGCGGTGGGTTCCAAATGCTACAAGGGTAACACCTTGTCGATGCAGGTAAGTACGTGAATGCTGTTACATTTTTATGAGTTGGCAGGCGGCGCGATTGAAGTCGCAGACGTGAGGTTTTGAGCACATTTGTTAACACGGCCGAAACGTTTGCGGGTGAAGCCTGCTTTAGCCATTGCGGGTGTTAGAGCCCCAGGATGCCACGGACAGCCCGGGCAGCCGCTGCCGGGCGATCGCGCAGACCGTTATGCGCGCCCGGGATCGTCACGAGAAGACAATCGAGATATTCGGCAGCCGCTCGCGTACCAGCCTCACGGGGCGTGCCAATCGAGAGCTCGCCCAGGAGCACGGCGGCCACCGTTTTTGACGCGCGAACGCTATCCCAATCGGGAACGCAGGTCATAGTAATCCCGTATTCGTTTGCCATGAAACTGCGGCCGTTGCGCAGGGCATGCTTGGCTTCTGCTTCGGTCGTTCCAGGAGCCTCGGGGTCCAAGTCGCCGAGGGCTCCCAAGAAAAGCCGGAGCGCCCTTGAAACCTTCCCAGCCGCAATCATATCGAGCAAAACCGGAGCTGCGCCCATGCCGACGCCTTCGGCCGACACAGCCGGCTCATGCAGAATCACACGGGCGACGAGGTGGGGTTCGGTACGAAGAAGCTCCAACGCCACCAACGTACCGGCGCTGTGCGCAAGCACATTTGTCGGAGCGCCAACGTGTTCGATCACGGCTTGCAGGTCGGCGGCCTGAGCGGCAAGATCATAGCTGCCGTCTGCCGCATCGCTGCTGCCACCACAGCCGCGGCGGTCGTAGGCAATTACGCGGTAGTTGCGACTGAGCTCACAAGCGATGCTGTCGAAAAATGTGCCGTCGACACAAGCGCCGTGCACGCACACCAAGGCAGGAGTATCAGGCGACACATCCGGGCCGGCATATTCGCGACAGGCAATCGTGGTGCCCGCATTCTCGACCGTAAAATCCATGTTGTACCCCCGTCATCAATGCTCATCCAGTTGCACGTCAGCACGGTTGGATGGACCCGCATTGCTTTACGCCTTGTTAACAGATTAACTGTACCCGACCCGAGGCTTTTCATGGCACGGCATCATGAGCGACGTGAAAAAACGAAACTTGTAAAGCAAGAGCCCGCACCTCGCTTTGGAGCCGATGCTATGCTTAGGCGCAATAGTCTTGAGGAGCATATGCCTATGTCTACATTTTTGAATGCCAGCCCCATCTTTGGACCCGTTCGCAGCCGTCGCCTTGGTCTCTCGCTCGGCGTCAACATGATGCCGGCCAGCGGCAAAATCTGCACGTTCGACTGCATTTACTGCGAAAACGGCCTCAACGCCGAGCGCCCCTGCCACGAGCCGTATAACACGGCTGCCGTGGTGCTCGATGCACTCGAGGCAAAGCTGCGCGAGATGGCAGCCGAGGGCGAGCTCCCCGATGTGATCACCTTCGCAGGCAACGGCGAGCCCACCGCCGCACCGGAGTTTCCGCAGGCCATTGCCGGCGCCGTCGCGCTGCGCGACGAGCTTGCCCCAAACTCCAAGATCGCCGTGCTCTCCAACGGCACGCGTGCCGACCGCCCCGAGGTGCACGACGCGCTCATGATGGTCGACGACAACATTCTTAAGCTCGATACCGTCGACCCGGCGTTTATCCAGCTGCTCGACCAGCCCGTTGGCCCCTATGACGTCGAGCACCAGATCGAGACGTTCGCAAGCTTTGACGGTCACGTCATTATCCAGACGATGTTTTTGAGCGGTGAGTACCGGAGCAAGTCTCTCGATAACACCGGCGAGGAGTACGTTGCCCCCTGGCTCGCGGCGCTCGAGCGCATTCGTCCGCAGGAAACGACCATCTACACGGTGGCACGCGAGACGCCGGTCGCCGGCCTTGCCAAAGCAGCGCCCGAGGTGCTCGACGCCATCGCCGCGCGCGTCCAAGCCCTCGGCATTCCCTGCCAGGTGAGTTACTAGCAAAACCACGCAGCAGCTAGTGTCAGCCATCCCGCTCCATCAGTTGCGGTGATATAGTTCCTATTTGTGCTGTTAAACCGCTTAAATCGGAACTATATCACCGCAACTTTTATGGACGCGTGGGTGGGCTATACTAGCTGCGAATGAAAGGAAGTTAGCCATGTATGACAAAGGACCCGTGCCCGGCCGCAACGACGCTTGCTGGTGCGGCAGCGGCAAAAAATATAAGAAATGCCATAGCGCCTTTGATGAGCGCCTCGAGCGCTTGTGGGAAGAGGGCTGGGAGGTTCTGCCCCGCACGCTCTACAAGACGCCCGCCGACATCGAGGGCATCAAGCGCTCCGCCGCCATCAACGTGGGCGTGCTCGACTACGTGGGCGAGCACATCGCCGCGGGCATGACCACCAACCAGATCGACCAGATGATCTACGACTACACCATCGAGCACGGTGGCACGCCGGCCGACCTCAACTATGAGGGCTATCCCAAGAGCGTATGCACCTCGATCAACGATGTGGTCTGTCACGGCATCCCCTGCGATACGGACGTGCTGCACGAGGGCGATATCATCAACGTGGACTGCTCCACGATCCTAGACGGCTACTTTAGCGACTCGAGCCGCATGTTCTGCATCGGCGAAGTCTCGGCCGAGCGCCAGCGCCTGGTCGACGTCACCCGCGCCAGCGTGGAGGCGGGTCTGGCAGCCGTCAAGCCATGGCTGCCGCTGTCCGTGATGGCCGAGGCCGTGCAAAAGACGGTCGAGGACGCCGGTTTTAGCGTGGTGCGCGAGTACGGCGGACACGGCATCGGTAAGGAGTTCCACGAGGACCCGTTTGTGGGCTTTACCACCGAGGCGCCCGATGTAGACACCATCATGGCTCCGGGCATGGTCTTTACCATCGAGCCCATGGTCAATGCCGGAGCGCCCGATATCAAGATTAGCAAGGGCGACGGCTGGTGCGTGCGCACCAAGGACGGCAGCGATTCGGCCCAGTGCGAGGTGCAGCTCGTGGTGACCGAGGACGGCTACGAACTGCTCAGCTGGTAGCTGTAGATACGCCGGATGTTGACGGGCACGTTCGTCTTGCATCCGGCGTTTTATTTGAACGTTTTGCCTGATAAAACCTGCCAAAATAAACCTGTTCTTTTTTGGTAGGTTGAGCGGAGAGGACTGCTTGTGAACATTCTGGTTTTGCTGCCCGTCAATGACCGCCATCGCGCAATTCTTGAGTCGAGCGCTCCGGGCGAGGACTTTATCTACACGAGCCCCGACGCCGCCACGCGCAAGCAGGTCGCCGATGCGGACGTGATCTTGGGCAACATCGACCCTGGCATGCTCACGGCATGCGAGCATCTCCAGCTGTTGCAATTACAGACCGCCGGCTATGACGATTACTTGGCCGCCGGCACCGTGCCAGCCGACGCTAAGCTTTCCTGCTCGGTGGGTGCCTATGGCCAGGCCGTGAGCGAGCACATGTTTGCCATGGTCCTTTCCATGATCAAGCGCCTGCCCGGCTATCACGACTTGCAGCGCAAGCATCGCTGGGAGGATTTAGGTCCGGTCACCTCGCTCAAAAACGCCAACGTGCTGGTGCTGGGCGCGGGCGATATCGGCGGCCACTTTGCCACGCTCTGCCGCAGCATGGGCGCGCACGTCCGCGGTATCAAGCGTCATCCGCTCGTCTACCCCATCGTGTTTGAGGACATGGACGGCATGGACGCCCTCCCCGAGCGCCTGGCCGAGGCTGACATCGTCGCATCCTTTATGCCCAGCACACCCGAGACCCGCGGCCTGGCGAACGCCGAGTTCTTCGCCGCGATGAAACCGGGCGCCTTCTTTGCCAACGGCGGCCGCGGCGATCTTGTGGTCGCCGACGACTTGGTTGCGGCACTCGAGTCCGGGCACCTTGCCGGCGCTGCGGTCGACGTCACCGACCCCGAGCCGCTGCCTGAGACAAGCCCACTGTGGGATGCGCCCAACATGCTCATCACGCCGCATGTCTCCGGTTGGTTCCACCTGGCAGCCACGCTCAACAATGTGGTCGACATTGCCGCAGAGAATCTGCGTCATCTGCAAGCTGGCGAAACTTTACGTTGTTGGATCGAGCACTAATTGTTCCGACGTTTTGCCAAACGCCGGAACCCCTCGACGCTGCGAGCCCGCCAGAGCGGCAATCTGACGTTCAATCGTCGGGCATGGCCAAAAGGCCTATGCCCTCCTCTTTCACGTCACCTTGCTCACTCTGGCGGGCTCTCGCTGACTTTTGTTCGACCTGCGAGTTCTTCAAATTGCTAGAGCGTTGCTAAGTAATTCTTTGCGTCTTCTACGCTCATTGCTGCAACGGATGCGTGTGAACAGAGTTTGGCATCGTTGGTGACCAGGAGATCTGCCTTTGCGCGCATTGCCGCAGCGATGATTAAATCGTCTTCGTAATCGCTATGGAGTTCACGCTGCCTGCTCGCCATCCATATATCGCTCAGGTCACAGGGCACTGGCGTGGCAAGCTGCGATAGCACGCTAAGACAATCCCATGCAAGCGAAGTCGCTGCCGTAGCGGCATACTGGGAAAGCGAACCGTGCTCTCGCCGATACCATGCCTTATGTTCGCTTGAAATCAAATAGAACAGGTCTTTGGACGATGTCGCCGCGTACAGCAAATCAGCCTGTGCCGTGCATGCATCGCGTAAAAACTCAATCGCCACCGAACGACCACGTCGTGAGGGAATGAAGTAATCGAGCCACACGTTGGTGTCAACCAAGATGCGCTTTGGAGTCTCACTCATAGAGCCAGCTCATCTCCTCGCCATAGCGATCAGCATAGGCATTCCGTTTGAGCTCTTCGTCGTCCGATGGCTGGGCCTTGACCATATCGATTCCCGACTCACGGCAAGCGGTAGCGAACAGCTTCGACCCCTGATCTATGAGCTCGAGTTTGCGTTTGGCGGCCTTTTCGTGCTCGCGCTGTTCCGCCCGGGCACGACTGGGCAGCAGGATATCCTCGAGCGCACCGGGGCGATCGGCCAGCGACGCCGCAAGCTGCCAGAGCGCTCGCACCGCTTGGCTCGGCGTCATACCGGCCCTGGAGAGAGCGGCGTCCCCGCTCCTTTTAAGATCGGCATCGAGACGTACGTTGATCTGAGCGGCTGTTGTGGTCATGGCCCCTCCTTAATACTTCAAAACTATCATAAAACTCTATGGTAGATACGTAAAGCATGTATAGCATTTACAAGCATTAGCCGTACTCTGTACACAAAAAGCCGCCGAGGCGCACTGCACCTTTAGGTTCCGCCGTTCTTACGAACGGCGGACCGGCCGACGCTGCGCAACGTCCAGAACGACAATTTGTCATTCAAAAAGCGAGGCATGACCAGAAGGTCAATGCCTCGCCTTTTTTCATGCCAACTTGTTCGCTCTGGACGTCGCTCGCTGACGTTTGCTCGACCAGCGGTGTCTTAACAATTCCGTCCAGCTGTTGGCATTGCGGCATTTGCCCAGATAAAACCTGCCAAAATAAACCTGTCCCTTTTTGGCAGGTTTTAGAGCTCCACGCTTTCGGCGCCGTTGATGGTTAGGTCGCGCTCGTAGAAGGCGGTGAGAGCGCGGATGGCGTACATCACGTCGCGTACACCGCCGGTCTCGTAGCTCGAGTGCATGGCCAGCTGCGGCAGGCCCACGTCCACGGCATGCATGCTCGCCTGCATATTGGACAGATTGCCGAGCGTGGAGCCGCCGGCCATATCGCTCTTGTTGGCGAAGGCCTGCGTGGGCACGTCGGCGTCATCGCAGATAGCCTGGAACACCGCGCGGCTAAAGGCATCGGTGCAGTAGTGCTGGTTGGCGGCCTCCTTGATGACGATGCCGCCGTTGAGCACAACCTGGTTGCGGGCGTCGCACTTCTCGGCGTGGTTGGGGTGCACGGCATGCGCGTTGTCGCAGCTCACGAGCATCGAAGCGGCAAGCGCACGGTGGTACGACTCGTCGTCAAAGCCCAGCGATCCGTTGATGCGGCGCAGCGCGTCGGCCAAGAACGTCGACATGGCGCCCTGCTTGGTCTCGGAGCCAACCTCCTCGTTATCAAAGCAGCAGAAGACCGAGATGTCGTGCGCATTCTCGGCACCCAAAAATGCCTGCAGCGAGGTATAGGCGCAGGCCAGGTCGTCGAGCTTGGGCGTCGAAATAAACTCGTCGGCCCAGCCCCAAATGCGCGCGTCCTGACGATTGACCAGGAACAGGTCGCGGCCCAAGATCTGCTCGGGCTCAACGTCCAGCTCATCGGCGATCAGGGCATCAAAATCCCCCTGCTTGAGCTCACCGGCGCTGATAAGCGGGCACAGGTCGACAGCGCGATTGGGAGCGAAGCCCTCGTTGACGCCACGGTTCATATGGATGGCAAGGCTCGGGATAATAGCGACCTCGCGCTCGGTGGCGAGCAGGCGGCTCTCAATGCGGTCACCCTCGCGCACCAGCACGCGGCCCGCGAGCGCCAGCGGGCGATCGAACCAGGTGTAGTCGATCATGCCGCCGTAGGCCTCGGTGTTCAGGCGCAATGTCTCGCCTGCGCCATCGAGCTCGGGCACAGCCTTGACCTTAAACGTCGGCGAATCGCTGTGCGACGCCGTCAGCTGAAAATGGTAGTCGCCGGCAACGCCGTCCTCGCCCCACGTCGCGGCCAGGTCCTCGCCCACCTTAAAGGCGATAACGCTCGAGGTGTTGCGCTGCGTGTAATAACGCCCGCCCGGCTCGATATCCCACGCCGCGTTCTCGGGCAGGTAGGTAAAGCCCGCCTCGTCGAGCTCGGCCATAATGGTCGCCGCCGTATGGAACATGCTGGGGCATGTCTCGATAAAGTCGATAAGGTCGTTGGCGGCCTCGATATCGTCGGCCGTCACATGCGCGCGCTCGGGCGTTTCCTGATCCGTCATGCTCTCCCCTTTCGCTGGGTTGATGGTCCCCTCCAGCATACCCCGCCGCGCCAGCGCTGCACTCTTCATTCCGTGCTTAATTCCGCGCCGCTCACCAAGTTGAGTCATCATGCCCGCGCTCCTTTTGCGACAATTGCACTAACAGGACGAGAGGAGTCGTCATGAAGCCACGTAACATTGCCATCGCCTGCGGTGTCGCGGGAGTCGCCGTCGGCCTTGCCGCTGCCGCCGGCATCGTTTATCACAAACAAATCAAGTCCGCCGCGTCGCTCAAACGCTTGACCGACTATGCGGATGGCTATGACCTGTACGCAATCGACATCGCCTACGACTACGATCTTGATCGCATCATCGCCGCTGGCGTGCGCGACGACCAGGCCTACATCGATGCCGTGGTGGCGCAGGTGCTTCCCGGTGTGCCGGCACATGTCCAGGCGCCCCAGTTTGCCTGCAGCGCTTTTGTCGCCGTAGGTGCCGAAGGCCGCGTGCGCACCGGTCGCAATTACGACTTTAAGGATGACACCTCGGCGCTGCTGGCGCGCAATCACCCACGCGGCGGCTATGCCTCCATCGGGTTTGCCGCCCTTAACAACCTGGGCGATAACACTCCGCTTGACTCCGTCGCCGGACGCGCCACGGCGTTGATGGGCCCGTTTGCCCAACTCGACGGTGTTAACGAATGCGGCGTGTCCATTGCCGTACTCACCCTGGATTCCAAGCCCTGTGACCAGGACACGCAACGGCCCGTCATCAACACCTCGCTTGCCATCCGCCTGGTGCTCGACCGTGCGGCCACAACGCAGGAGGCCGTGGACCTGCTCGCCAGCTACGACATGCACGCCATGGCCGGACGCGACTACCACTTCTTTATCAACGACGCCGCCGGTGACGCGCGCGTAGTAGAGTGGGATCCGCGCGATCCGGACCGCGCTTTCAAAGCGACTCCTGTACGCCAGGTTACGAACTTCCACGCCTGCTATGGCGACGAAGTGCTGCCCAACCAAAAGAATGGCGAGCTGGGCCATGGTAAAGAGCGCGCCGTCGCAATCGCCGATGTCCTCGACGCCCATGCCGGCGCCCAAGACGAGGCAGTCGCTTGGAAGGCCCTACGCGCTGCAGCGCAAGAGCCCAATCCGGAAGACATCACCAGCAACACGCAGTGGTCGGTCGTCTTTGACAACACCGAGCCCGCTGCCGCCATCACGCTGCGCCGCCATTGGGGCGACGTCGACGCCTTCGCGTTGTAAGGAGCCAGGCCCGTCGTCCTTACGCTCGCCTGACGCTGCTTACATTTCTATACATTTGAGCTAACACGTTTTACTCCTGTATCAACAGTGTGCGGGGGTAAACTTATGCGCATGTTATAACTTGCCCGGAAGGATTCATCATGCTCAGGATCGGTCTTCTTACCAGTGGCGGCGACTGCCAGGCGCTCAACGCCACCATGCGCGGCATCGTCAAAACCCTCATGACCAATAGCGAAGAGCCTATCGAGATCTACGGTTTTGAGGACGGTTACCAGGGCCTTATCTACAGCAGGTTCCGCGTCATGACGCCCGCCGATTTTAGCGGTATCCTCACCCGCGGCGGCACCATCCTGGGCACGAGCCGTACGCCGTTCAAGCGCCTGGATACTCCCGAGGCCGACGGCGTCGAGAAGGTGCCCGCGATGGTCCACACCTATCACAAGTTGCAGCTCGACTGCCTGTTTATGCTGGGCGGCAACGGCTCCACCAAGACCGCCAACCGCCTGCGCGAAGAGGGCCTCAACGTTATCGCCCTGCCCAAGACCATCGATAACGACACCTGGGGCACCGAGTTGACGTTTGGCTTTACGAGCGCCATCGACGTCGCCACCAAGTGCATCGACGACATCCACACCACCGCTTCGAGCCATGGACGCGTGTTTGTCATCGAGATCATGGGCCACAAGGTTGGCTGGATTCCGCTGTATGCCGGCGTCGCGGGCGGCGCGGATGTCATCTTGATTCCCGAGATCCCCTACGACATGGATAACGTCATCAAGACCATCGAACATCGCATGGAGACCGGCAGCCGCTTTACCATCGTGGCCGTCGCCGAGGGCGCTATCTCCAAGGAGGACGCGGCTCTGTCCAAGAAGGAGTACAAGAAGAAGCTCGCCGAGCGCACAAGCCCGTCGATCGTCTACGACATTGCCAAGGAGATTGAGGCCAAGACCGGTCGCGAGACCCGCGTCGCCATCCCCGGCCACACGCAGCGCGGCGGTCAGCCCGACGCCCAGGACCGCATCTTTGCGACCCAGTGCGGTGTCGAGGCAGCGCTCGGCTGCCTGCGCGGCGAGTTTGGCTACATGATTGCCCTGCGCGACGGCAAGATGTGCCATATGCCGCTCGAGGATGTCGCCGGCAAGCTCAAGTACGTCGATCCCCAGAGCGATCTGGTGCGCGAGGCCAAAGCGTTGGGCATCAGCTTCGGCGACGAATAGCCTCGGCCGAAATCCATCCCATCGGGCCCTCCGACCCCGCCCGACGTATTTCGATTTGGCTCCTCCCTTGACTCCGTCAAAGGTCGCCAATCGAAATCGTCGGGCGGGTTCGGAGGGCCCTGCGTTTACATACTCGCCGGGGCTATTCGTCTTCTTGCTGCGGGTGCCTGGGCCGGAATTGAGTTGCGGTGAAATAGTTCCCGCTTAGCCCGCAAATGGCTGAATCTAGAAACTATTCCACCGCAACTTACTGAGTGGGGACTCTTGGCTGCTACTTGCACTGACATTTGTCCTAAAATGGCTGGTCGTTAGGGGTTGCTACCGGTAGTTGCGGTAGGGTCGGAGCAGATTCTAACTAGAAATGGTGGTCGCTACCGGTTGTTCTCGGCATACTCGGCTCATTCGATTCGACCATCAAACGAAAGGAACCACCATGGATCTTGCGATGGCACAGCGCCTCGTCGATCGCCGTAAAGCTGCCGGGCTTTCTCAGGAGGCGCTTGCTGCCCAGCTGGGCGTAAGCCGCCAGGCTGTTAGTAAATGGGAGCGCAGCGAGTCCTCACCCGATACCGATAACCTTATTGCGCTCGCCTCGCTGTATGGCGTGTCGCTGGATGAGCTGCTGTATGGGGTGGCGGTGGCTAGCGCTGATGACTCACAGGCTGATGATGAGGCACAGGACAGCAACGCCGGCACCAAAGCTTCAGATGAGGCTGAGGATTCTGCCGAGCACGCCGATTGCGGCGACAAACCACTTGTCGATATTTCCCTCGCGCGCGGTATCCACGTCATTGATCCCAATAAAGGCGAGGAAGTCCATGTTGGCTGGAGCGGCATCCATGTGACCAACGAGCGCAAGGGCGAAGAGGTGCATGTGGGGCCGGGCGGCGTGCATATCGATACGCTTGAGGACGATGGACATAGCGTGCGTACCAATGACAACGGCACCGTCACCATCGATGGCGAGACGTTTTCCAGCTGGAAGGAAGCACACGACAAGCTCGACCATCATGGTAGGCATTTCCACACCAAGGTCGGACGTGCATGGAACAAATTCCCCTTCCCCGCACTTGTCGCTCTTGCCTATCTGGTGCTTGGCATTGTCTACGGCACATGGGGCATGGGGCTCTTCCTCGTCTTTTTGGTTCCCGTCTACTACGCGATTGGTGACTTCATCGATCGACGCCACCTGTCTAAGCTGATCGAGGTCATCTACCCGGCAGCCGCCATCGCTTGGTTCCTCTACATGTGGCTCTGTTTGGGACAGCCCCATCCCGCATGGATCATCCTCATCACGACTCCCATCGTAAAGGCGCTCATGCGCTGGTGTCGCAAACAATGGAAGTGCCGCAAGCAGGCCTAAACCGCCCCAACCAGCCAGCGCCACTCATCCGACACCGCCCGCCCCTTTCAAGTTGCGGTGATATAGGGACTGTTTTGAGGCTCCAAAGCGCCAAACAGTCCCTATATCACCGCAACTTACAAACAACTGGGTCAGTTCCGGCACGGAGATTAGCATTGAACTGACCGCACACCAAGAAAAGGGCCCATTTACTACGTTTAACTCGAGAGGGCCGACCATACCCGCCTTTTCCGATAATTGGCAAGCCCTCTACCTGCGGTTTTATAATCTTTGTCATGGTCGAGGGTGTGGTAGCAAACGTAATAGATAGGCCCATTTTATGACATACGACCCATTCAAGCTCAATCTCGAAGGCTAAAGAGAGCCTCTCATCCACGCCTGTGAGCGAAAACCAAATAGAATGAAAGGCAAATGGAAAAGCCCGTTTAACGAGCGGAGGACATATGCGCGACGTAGCCGAAAGCGACTGGAAGCTGTTTAAGAAAATGCTTCCTCAATGGCAAGAACGTTATATGGAAAAGCTCATCGGCCAGTATGTTGAGATACTGAACGGCGACAGTGAAGCGTCCAGTAGATTTTGGGCACTAGAAGAGCACCTCAATAGAGACAAGCTGTCCTCAGGCGTAATTGCAAACGACATTCGCCGCAGCACAATGCACCGCGAGATAGCCAATTTGCTTATCGACAGCGTGATCACCCTTGACGACCTTGACGGTTTTACCGAGGACATTAAGAGCTATGCGCAACACTGGATTGGCCAGTAAGAGCACTGAACGACAGACATCCCCGGCAAAACGGGGCAAACGCCGGGCCACCTAATGGTTGTCCGGCGTTTGCCCAGATAAAACCTGCCAAAATAAACTTGTCCCTTTTTGGCAGGTTACTCGGCACTCTTGAGGGCGCCGACCATGTCGATCTTATTGAGGGTGCGATTGGTAGCGAGGTTGACGATAAACGTAAAGGCAAAGGAAAGCACTACGGCGAGCACATAACTCAGCGGCTCGACCTCAACGTCAAAGTAGAGCGACGGCATCTGCAGAATGTACGTAAAGCTCTCGGCCAGCAGGCTACCCAGCGGCACGCCCAACGCGGCGCCAATCGCCGTGAGGATTAACGTCTCCTTGTTGACGTAGTGGTGCACCTCGCCGCGACGGAAGCCCAGCACCTTGATAGTCGCCAGCTCGCGCTCGCGCTCCGAGATGTTGGTGTTAGACAACGTAAATACCACCACAAACGACAGGCACGCCGCCATAAAGGTCACAAGCACCACGACCGAATTGATAATCGTAAAGTTTGCCTCATAGTTTTCCCAATGCTCGGCGGTACTCGACAGCGTAATCCAACCATCGCTCTTAAGACGGTCGGTAAACGCAATCTGATCGGCCGACGAACCCTTAAGCAGCGCAAGGATGCCGTTAAGGCGCGCGCTTCGACCGAACGCGCGCTCATAGGTGCCCTGCGTCATGTAAAGCGTATTGCCCAGATAGTTGAGCGAGATGTCGCTGACTTTGACCTTGGCAACATTGAGCGACGAATCCTGGACGTGAGCCGTGTCACCCGGCTTGATCCCCAGCACCAGCTGAGAGCTCTTGCTCAAATACACATCCCCGTCACGCAGGGCGAGCGGTTCTTTGGACTCATCCTCCAGGCGCACGTAATCGCCCAAGTCACCCGTGCGGTCGTCGGGAATCACGATGAGCTGCACGGTCTCGCTCTTACCGCCAAATGTAAAGGTGACGTTGTCTGTCATAATTGGCAGCGTCGAAGTCACGGTCACGTTGGAATCCTTGGCTGCACTGCGTTCATCCAGTGCTGCGCACGTCTGCGAAAAATCGTCGGGGTTGGCGACCGCCAGCAAGTCGTAGCGCGTGATGTGCCCGTACTGCTTGGGCGACAGCGCGACCGACGTATCGCGGATACCCATACCGCAGATCACGAGCGCCGTGCATCCCGCAATGCCAAAGATGGTCATAAAGGCGCGCTTTTTGTAGCGGAACAGGTTGCGTGCAGCGACCTTGTTCAAAAAGCCCATGCGGTGCCAGATAAAGCCGATGCGCTCGAGCAGAATGCGCGAACCGGCGCGCGGAGCCTTGGGGCGCATGAGCGAGGCAGGGGTCTCGGCCATCTCGTGGCGGCAGGCGATAATCGTGGCTCCCACCACGCCCACGGCAAACAGCGCCACCGAAACGATCGAGGACACGATGTCGTACGAAAGTAGCATCTGGGGCAGCGAGTACATGTCGTCGAACACCGTAAACAAGAACAGCGGCAGACCCACAAATCCGATGATATTGCCGAGCACGCCACCGATCAGACACGCCCACAGCGAGTAGTCCACATATTTGGACAGGATACGCCCGCGTGAATAGCCGAGCGCCTTGTACAGGCCAATTAGTGTGCGCTCCTCCTCGACCATGCGGGTGGCGGTGGTGAGGCTGATAAGCACGGCGACGATAAAGAAGATGAACGGGAACACCGTGGCGATGGCCTCGATCGAAGAACTATCGCTCTCGACGCTCGAGTAGCTTGCGATATTGCCGCGGTCCTGGATGTACCAGGTGCATTCGCCTAGGTCAGAGAGCTCGGCGCGGGCATCGGCAAACTGCTGGTCGGCGGCGGCGCGGCGCTGGTCCAGGTCGGCTTGCGCCTGCGCACGCTCGTCGCTGCCCTCGGCCATGCGATTGATGTTGTCCTGCTCGATCCCAAAGAGCATGGCGGCCTGACGCTCGGCCGTATCCAAGCTTGTCGGCGTGTCAACCGTCAACTCCTGGACGCGCACCTTCTCACGCTCCTCGCGGATCTTCTCGATATTGCCTTTGACCTCGTTGATCTTTGTCGTGTAGGCATCCGAATAGGAGTTGAGGCTCTTGGCTCCCTCGACGACCACGTGGACCGCGGAGTAGGAAGAAGATGTCGCAGCATCCTCGCTCACATAGAACTTGTAGTCCGCGGCCGAGGCGGCACGGAAGGCGTTGACCGTCGAGTCGGAGCTCACGTCGGTGGGATCGAGAACCTCTGCCGTGATGGTGTAGTCCCCATCGGCAAACTGGTCCTTGGCGCTTTGGTTCGACGAGCTCGCATCGTTGGCGGCAAAGCTCACCGTATCGCCGATTTTCTTGCCCGAAGCCTTCAAAAAACGTGAGGTCACTGCCACTTCGCCCGAAGTCTCGGGCAGCTCGCCGTGTACTAGCACCGGTTGGTCAATATTCTCTTTGGAGAGGCTCTGTACGACGACACGCTCGCGCGTCGTACCCACGGCGGTATAGGCGGTCTCGGTATAGATGCCCTCGGCCGTCTCGACGCCATCGACCTCTTGGATCGCAGCAAGATCGTCATCGGTCAGACCATAGGTCGACTGCACGTTGATGTCATAAACATTCTGCTGGTCAAAGTAAGCGTCAACCGAATCGCACAGGTCCTCGCAGCCCGCCTTGAGGCCGCACATCACGCTCACGCCGAGCGCGGTGATCACGACGATAGACAAGAAGCGTTTGAGGCTGCCGCGAATCGTGCGGTAGATTCCACGGCGAAACACCGTCGGCACCATATCGTTTGAGCTTTGAGCGGTGCGGTAGGTCGTAAAATCCTGCTCGCGCTCCGTGTTCTGCGCGTCGCGGCGCTGGCTGTTTTGGCGGTCCTGGTCCATGGGCGCTACCACTCGATCGTCTCGATAGGCACGGGATTTTGCTGGACCGTCTCGCTCTCCACGCGGCCGCTCTTAAAGCGGATCAGGCGATCGGCCATGGGCGCGAGCGCGGAGTTGTGGGTGATGATAATGACCGTAATGCCTTGCTTGCGGCAAGTGTCCTGTAGCAGCTGCAAGATCTGCTTGCCGGTTTTGTAGTCGAGTGCACCCGTGGGCTCGTCGCACAAAAGCAGCTTGGGGTTCTTGGCCAGCGCGCGGGCGATGGACACACGCTGCTGCTCGCCGCCCGAAAGCTGCGCCGGAAAGTTAGCGAGGCGGTCGCCCAGGCCAACTTGACGAAGCGTTTGCTCGGCATCGAGCGAATCGGGGCAGATCTGAGCTGCGAGCTCAACGTTTTCGAGGGCCGTCAGGTTGGGAACCAGATTGTAGAACTGAAAGACAAAGCCCACGTCGGCGCGGCGGTATTCCACAAGCTGTGCCTCGTTGGCAGCGCTCACGTCACGCCCGTCCACCGTCACGGTGCCAGAAGTCGCCGTGTCCATGCCGCCCAAGATGTTGAGCGCCGTGGTCTTGCCGGCACCCGAAGCACCCAAAATGATGGCGAGCTCGCCGCGCTCAACGGTAAAGCTCGCGCCGTCGAGCGCATGAATGCGGGCATCGCCCTCGCCGTATGCTTTGATGACGTCTTTGAATTCGATATAGGCCATCGATCGGTTCCCATCTGGTCGGATAACTCTTTAGTATTACCCATTTCGCACCGACCAAAAAGGGACAGGTTTATTTTGGCAGGTTTTATATGGGGGAATGGCGGGTGTAGGCGAGGCATTATGATGCCGCTGCGGAATGAATGTCTCCGCTGGGTGCGCTAGCCAAGCTGTCGCGTCGCCCTAAACCGCCTTGTTGCTGATGACTCCTGCTGTTACGTGATGCCCCTTGGGTATCACGTAACAGCAGGAGTCTTTTTTGTTTTGGAGGAGAAGTGTCGGAAAGCAGCGCATCGAGCAGGGTTAAACTCCTGGTCAACACCTATAGCGGTCTCGTGCTCATGGGCGCTGTCGGAATCCCTATTGGCATCATCGTTGGCGCCATCTGTGCCCTTTTTGGTCGTGTGCTCCTGGCAATCGGCGCCTTCCGGGACGCGCACGTCGCACTGCTCCTTCCCTTTCTCGCCCTCGCGGGTCTGGCCATCGTATTTGCCTACCGCACCTGGGGCAAAGGCACCGATCGGGGCATGAGCTTAGTATTTGACGTAGGCCACGGGCGTGAAGACGCCATCTCCCCGCGTCTCGTGCCGCTCATTATGCTGAGCACGTGGGGGACGCATCTCTTTGGCGGTAGTGCGGGACGCGAGGGCGTAGCGGTGCAGATCGGCGCCACCGTCTCGTATTGGATCGGCCGACGTCTACCTTTCCGAGACCCCGGCAACACGTTTTTGCTTATCGGCATGGCCGCTGGCTTTGCCGGACTCTTTCGAACGCCGCTCGCTGCTACGGTCTTTGCGATCGAGGTGCTGGTCGCCGGACGCATGGAATACCGCGCGCTGTTTCCCGCGCTTACGGCTTCACTTGCCGCAAGCATGACCTCGGGCGCCCTGGGGCTCGAGAAGTTCGAGGTCGCCGTTACCGCCTCGTATGCGCTCGACCTCCCCGGTCTTGGGCGGCTGGCGCTGTTGGGTATCGCGTTTGGCATGGTAGGTGGCGCCTTTGCCTGGTGCCTTGCCCATGCTAAGACCCTTGCAGCGCGGCTGCTCCCCAGCCCTTACACACGCGTTGCCGTTATGGGCCTTGCACTGTCAGCGATTCTGTTCGTGCTGTGGCAGGGGCGATACTGCGGCCTTGGAACAAACCTGATATCGGCGGCGCTCGACGGTGACGGCAAGCTCGCCATCATACCTTGGGACTGGGCGCTCAAATTCACACTCACCATCGCCACGCTTGCCGCGGGTTATCAAGGTGGCGAGGTCACGCCGCTGTTCTCCATCGGGGCCAGCCTGGGTGTCGCGCTCGCTGGAATTCTCGGCATGCCCGTTGAGCTCTGCGCCGCGCTGGGCTACGCAGCCGTCTTTGGCAGCGCCACCAACACGCTACTCGCGCCGATCCTCATTGGCTGCGAGGTCTTCGGTTTCGGTAATCTGCCGGCGTTCTTCATCGTCTGCGTCGTGGCCTACCTGTTCAACATGGATAAGTCGATCTACGCTCTACAAGAGCGCGCGTAGAAAGATGTCCAAGCAGGTGGTCTCAACCGGAAACGGCATGCCACTCTGAGGCTGTATTCCGGGATGCGCTTTCCGCTTGGGACGCCATTCGGAAAGCGTGTCCCGTTCTATTGCGGCGTCCTAGTTATGCAAAGCGTTCGAGCGCTATTCCTCGTACGCACCCTCAAGCCGAAGCAGCCACTCCTTGCGGTCGAGGCCACCGGCATATCCGTTGAGCGACCCGTCAGCGGCAACCACGCGATGGCACGGCACGATAATCGAAATGGGATTACGCGCAACCGCAGCCCCCACGGCACGCGGGGACACAACGGGAGCCTCATTTCCCGGCACACGATGTCGAGCCGCAACACGCTGGGCGATTTCGCCATACGTAGCGACATCGCCACGCGGGATAGAAAGCAGCTCAAACCAAACCTCACGCTGAAACGCCGTGCCAATCATATGCAACGGCGGCGTAAACCGAGGTTCCTGCCCTGCAAAATAAGCATTCAGCCAAGCCCAAGAACGCTCAAGCACCGAAGAAGCCGCGCCATTTGCCGGACTCACCGAAGACATCCCACCGGTACCGGAAACCGCATCGGCGCCTTCAACGTGCTCCGCATCTTCTTCGAGCAGCGTAGAGCCAAAGTGCTCCTGCCCCTCAAACCAAAGCCCCGTCAAACCGCGGCCATCAGCGGCAAGCAAGATTTCGCCCAAAGGCGAAGCAAATGTCGTCGTGACCACCGGCGGCTCCTTTCAAAACTCCGCAACATAATACCGCGAATTGTGCAGACAACCCCAATCGACCCCAAAGTCACCCAAGGCAGCAGGCGCGACAGCGCCACAGCTGCCGCACGACCCCAAAGTCCCCGCAGGCAGCAGGCGCAACGCGCCGCAGCTGCCGGCCGCGCCCCAAAGTCCCCCAAGGCGGCAGGCGCAAAGCGCCGAGGCCGCCGCCGGGACCAGGGCCCGCAACAGCCACGCGCCCCCACATCAGCCCAGCGGCCCCAACCAACAACGGCCCCATCGCAGGCCGCTCGCAACAGCGTCACCGCAGGCGGGGGCCGGGCTTAGTTTTCAGAACACTCCGCAGACCAGTGTGGCGCCTTGTCCG
>URBS01000004.1 GCA_900546085.1 uncultured Collinsella sp. | reverse complement strand
GCATGCCGCCGGGCAGCCGGGGCCGACGCGAGGTTCAAGATTGTCAAAAAGCGGTCGGCGCGCAGTGCGCCGACCGCCGATATATGGGGTCTGATATTTTCTACCAGCTAGGGCCTCTTACTCGTCTAGGAGATCCTCTGGCATGTCGTTGCCGTCGCCTAGGTCGACTGGGGCCTCTTCGGTGTCGGCTGCGGCCTCGGCGCCTTCGCCTTCGGGTTTTTCCTTGGCTGCCGTCATGCGGGCTACGGCGCAGATGCGGTCGTTGTCGTCGACGGTCATCATCTTGACGCCCTGGGTAGCGCGGCCAGTCTGGCTGATCTCGTCGGTCTTGACGCGAATGACCGTCGCGCCTTCCGTCACGATGAACAGCTCGTGCTGCGGGCCCACCGTCTTCATGGCCGCGAGGTTACCCTTACGCTCGGTCATTTGGATGGTGTAGACGCCCTGGCCGCCGCGATTCTGCTCCGGGTAGTCCGCGACCGGCGTGCGCTTGCCGTAGCCGCGCTCGGTGATGACGAACAGATCGCCGTTGCCGTTAGTGACTTCCATGCCCAGAACGCTCACGCCGTCCTTCATACCGATACCGCGAACGCCGCTGGTATCGCGGCCGGTGGCGCGCACCTGCTCCTCGGAGAACATGATCGCCTTGCCCGCGGTGGTGGCCAGGATAACCTTGTCGCCCTCGCGCACGCGGCGCACGTTCAGCAGCGCGTCGTCGTCACGCAGGTTGATAGCGATCAGGCCGTCGCGACGGCTGCGGTCATATGCGCTCATCACGGTCTTCTTGACCATGCCGCTCTTGGTGGCAAACATCAGATACTCGTCGGCAGGGAACTCGCGGCAGCTGATGACGCTCGCGATCTTCTCGCCCTCCTCGAAGGGCAGCAGGTTGACGATCGCGGTACCGCGCGCCTGGCGCGTACCCACCGGCAGCTCGTGCACCTTCAGGCGATAGACCTTGCCCTTGCTCGAGAAGAACAGCACGTACTCGTGCGTGGACGCGATGAACATCTCGTCGATGACGTCGTCCTCTTTAAGGTTGACGCCCGAGACGCCCTTGCCGCCGCGCTTCTGGGCGCGGTAGGCGGCCACCGGGATACGCTTGACATAGCCGGTGTGGGTGATGGTCACGACCATGTCCTCGTCGGCAATGAGGTCCTCGACGTCCAGGTCCTTCTCGACATGGCTGATCTCGGTGCGGCGCTTATCGCCGAGCTTCTTGGAGATCTCGCGCATCTCTTCCTTAATGACGCCCAGGATCTTCCCCTCGTGCGCCAGCAGGTCCTCGTAGTAGGCGATGGCGCGGCGCAGGCCGTCCAGCTCTTCCTGAATCTTGTCGCGCTCCAGGCCGGTCAGGCGGCGCAGCTTCATCTCGAGGATGGCCGTGGTCTGCTCGGGCGTAAAGCCAAAGCGCTCGATCAGGCGGCTGCTGGCCTCGGAGTCGGTCTGCGAGGAACGGATGATGCTGATGACCTCGTCAATATGGTCGAGAGCCATCAGGTAGCCCTCAAGGATATGCGCGCGGGCCTGGGCCTTCTTAAGGTCGAAGCGGGTGCGGCGGGTGACGACGTCGACCTGGTGGTCGATGTAGTGCTGCAGCATCTCGCGCAGGCTCAGGCATTTGGGAACGCCGTTGACAAGCGCCAGGTTGTTGGCGCCAAAGGTCGTCTGCAGCGAGGTGTACTTGTACAGGTTGTTGAGCACGACCTGCGGGATGACGCCCTTCTTGAGTTCGATGACCAGACGGATACCCTTCTGGTTGGACTCATCGCGCATATCCGAGATGCCCTCGATGCGCTTGTCGTTGACGAGCTGGGCGATCTTCTCCTGCAGGGTGCCCTTGTTGACCATGTAGGGAATCTCGGTAAAGACCAGGCGGCTGCGGCCGGTCTTGGTGGACTCCACATGAGCCTTGGCGCGCACGGTAATGGAGCCGCGGCCGGTCTCGTAGCTCTGCTTAATACCGGCACTGCCCATGATGATGGCGCCGGTGGGGAAGTCCGGACCGGGCATGATCTGCATGAGCTCGTCGACAGTGGCGTCGGGATTATCGATCAGGTAGCAGGTTGCCTCGATCGCCTCGGTGAGGTTATGCGGGGCGATATTGGTGGCCATGCCGACGGCGATGCCCTGGCTGCCGTTGACCAGCAGGTTGGGGAAGCGCGCAGGCAGTGCCACGGGCTCGGCGAGTGATTCGTCGTAGTTGGGCTGCCAGTCGACGGTATCCTTCTGCAGGTCACGCAGCAGCTCCATGGCGGGCTTTGCCAGGCGGCTCTCGGTGTAACGCATGGCAGCGGCGCCGTCGCCGTCGATGTTGCCGAAGTTGCCGTGGCCGTCGATGAGCGGCGTGCGCATGGAGAACCACTGCGCCAGGCGAACCATCGCCTCGTAGACCGCGGAGTCACCGTGCGGATGGTACTTACCGATAACTTCGCCGACCGTCCAAGCGGACTTCTTGTGCGGACGGTTGGGGTAGATGCCGCTCTCGTTCATCGCGTACAGGATGCGGCGGTGCACCGGCTTTAAGCCGTCGCGCACGTCCGGCAGGGCGCGCGCCGTGATGACCGACATCGAATACTCGATAAATGACTGCTTCATCTCGCGGCCAAACTCCGAAATCTGGAGCTGGCCGCCGTTTATATCCTCGCCGGCCGAGGCGCCACGATCGACTTCGCCAAAGCTCTCCTCGAGCTCACCGTCGTCGTCCTCTTCCTCGTCATCATCGGCATCGGGGTTATAGGCGTCAGGATCGCCGTCCTCGCCCTGCTCAGCACGGGCAAGCAGGCGCTTCAGATCGTCGGGCATACCGGCGTCGCCGGCCTCGCCCATACCCTCGTTATTGTTGATATCGTCTGCCACGTTACCTCCTCATGGTTTGCGTGGTCCATTAGTTCCCTGCCACGGAGACGGCTTTTCCAGGTGCCGCAGATTCGCTCGAAAGAGGAGGGAAGCGTACTTGGGTACGCGACCGACGATTGAGGGCGAAGGTGCGGTGGCTGGGAAAGCCGAACAGGTTAGGCGTCTAAGAAGCGTGCATCATGTGCGTGTTTCTCGATGTACTCGCGGCGATAGCCGACCTCGGAACCCATCAGCTCGCGCACGGCGCGGTCCGCCACCACGGCATCCTCGATCGACACGCGCTGCAGGATGCGGGTCTTGGGATCCATCGTCGTCGAGGCAAGCTGCTTGGGGTCCATCTCGCCCAGACCCTTGTAGCGCTGGACGGTATAGCCCTTGCGCTTCTTGGTGATCTTGCCGTCCTTGGCCTTGCCGTCCTCGTCGTTGTCGTCGGGGTTCAGGCCCAGGCTCTGGATGGTGTCGCGCAGGATCTCGTCTTCGGGCTGGCGGCCGTTGGGATACACGTAGTGGATCTTGTTGCGCACCTTAATGCCAAAGATGGGCGGGCAGGCAACATAGACGTAGCCGGCATCGATCAGCGGACGCATGTACTTGTAGAAGAACGTCAGCAGCAGGATGCGGATATGCGCACCGTCGACGTCTGCATCGGTCATGATGATGATCTTGTGGTAGCGCGCCTTGGTGATATCGAAGTCGCCGCCGTCGCCGGCACTCGTCGTGACACCGCAGCCGATCGCGGTAATCAGCGACTGGATGGTGTCGCTCGAGAACGCGCGATGGTCACCAACGCGTTCGACGTTCAGAATCTTGCCGCGCAGGGGCAGAATCGCCTGGATGTCTCGGCGACGGCCGTCCTTGGCCGAACCGCCTGCCGAGTCACCCTCTACGATGAAGAGCTCAGTCAGCTCGGCATCGCGCACCGAGCAGTCAGCGAGCTTACCGGGCAGGGACGCCGTCTCGAGCAGGCTCTTGCGGCGGGTCGCCTCGCGCGCCTTGCGGGCGGCGTTGCGCGCCTTGCAGGCCTGTTGCGCTTTCTTGACGATCTCGCGGGCGGGCTTGGGATGCTCCTCCAAGTAATCGGCGAGGCCGTCGGTCACGATCTTGAGCGTCAGCGCGCGCATATAGGAGCTACCGAGCTTGGCCTTGGTCTGCCCCTCAAACTGCGGATCGGGCAGCTTGACCGAGATAACGGCCGAAAGGCCCTCGCGCACATCGTCGCCGGTCAGGTTGGCGTCTTTTTCCTTGAGCAGGTTCTGTTTGCGCGCGTAGTCGTTGATCACGCGGGTGAGCGCGGTGCGGAAGCCCTCAAGGTGCATGCCGCCCTCGGGAGTGTAGATGTCGTTGGCAAACGACATGACGTTCTCGCCGTAGCCGCTATTCCACTGCAGGGAAACCTCGACCTCGCCCATCTTGGCCACAGGCGCGTCCGGGTCCGATTTGCCCTCGATGTAGATGGGCTCCTTAAAGGCCTCGGGGACGTCCTTGCCCTCGTTGAGGAACTTGACGAAGTCGATGATGCCGCCCTCGTAGCAAAACTCCTCCACGTGGGGAGTCGCCTCGCGCTCGTCGGTCAGCACGATCTTGAGGTTCTTATTGAGGAACGCCGTCTCCTGCAGACGGTTGTGCAGCGTATCGAAATCGTAGATGCAGGTCTCGAAGATCTCGTCGTCGGGCCAGAAGGTGACGGTGGTGCCCGTCGAATCCGAGGTGCCCACGACCTCCATCTTCTTGACGGTCTTGCCGCGCGAGAACTCCATCTCGTAGGTGTTGCCATCGCGACGAACCTGAACGACCACGCGTTTGGACAGCGCGTTGACGACGGAGATGCCTACGCCGTGCAGGCCGCCCGAGACCTTATAGGCCGAGTTATCGAACTTACCGCCGGCGTGCAAGATCGTCATAACGACCTCGAGCGTCGGGATCTTTTTAACAGGGTGCTCGTCGACGGGGATGCCGCGCCCGTTGTCGACGACCGTGATGGAGTTGTCGGCGTGGACCGTCACCTGGATCTCGGTGCAGAAACCGGCCATGGCCTCGTCGACGGAGTTGTCAACGATCTCCCACACCAGGTGATGCAGACCGCTGGCGCTCGTCGAGCCGATATACATGCCCGGGCGCTTACGAACGGCCTCGAGACCTTCGAGAATCTTAATCTCGCCGCCATCGTAATCGTTTTCGTTTGCCACACGTCCTCCTTCAGTCAAGAAAATGTGTATAGCCTTACTAGTTTATCGTAAAAAAATACCCTCGGGAACGAGGGTATTTGGCTCTACAAGGCCACCAGATGCGATTTAAGGCTCTTTTTTGCTTTGCACGCCCTTGGCCCACTCGGCACTGGCTCTCATGGCGTTCTCGAGGGCCTCGCGCAGTTTTTGGTCTTCGATGGGCGCCACTTGGCGCTCGATCTCGGTACGCTCGGCCTCACTTAGGTCGGCGTGCGGGGCCGGCGATCGCTCGGTCGTCGCCGGGCGCAGGCGCTCCTTGGCGGCGGGCGGCGTGTGACCGGGCGCGGTGGTTTTGAACACCAGGCCGTCCACATGCGCACCGGCGCGCTCCATGCGCGCGCGGATGATCTCGCGCAACAACGTCATTTCCTGCGTCCACGAGGGCGAGTCGAGATACACCAGCAGCTCATTGGACTCGGGCAGGTAGCGCAGTCCCGTCACATGCCGCCCCTCGCGCGTGCCCGAGCACACCGCGTTCCATGCGCGATAGACCGTGCGCGACTCCTCGGCGGCCTCCATCTGCGCACGGCGCTCAGGGGTCGCAGCCGCCAGGATGCGCTGGCGCTCTGCGTTCAAAAACCCGCTGAAGGCGACCGTTTCGCTCTCGCGCTCGTAATTAGCACGTCTCACCCATGCTCACCACCTTGGCTCGATCAAGCAGGTCATCGGTAAAGTACCCCAGGTTGGTCGTAGTTATGACCGTCTGGATATCATCGCCGATCAGCCGCAGGAAAGCGCCGCGACGCTCGCCGTCGAGCTCGCTCATCACGTCGTCCAGAAGCAGCAGTGGGGCGGTGCCCAGGACATCGCGAGCCACGGCAACCTCGGCCACCTTCCAGGACAGCACCAGCGTGCGCTGCTGTCCTTGGCTGGCAAATGAACGGGCGGAGCGACCAGCCACGGTGAACTCGATCTCGTCGCGATGCGGTCCCACCAACGTCACGCCGCGGCGAATTTCCTCGTCGGCATGCTCGTCAAGGGCGGCCAGCATGCGCTCGTACGCCCAGCCCTTCAGCTCTTCGCGATCCTCGACCTGGGGCAAATCCCCCAGCGTGGACGCATAGGTCACGTTGGCGGTCTCACCTGACGCCACTTGCCCGTAGGCAGTGTGCACATGGCCCGCCAGCCGGTCGAGCAGGGCCAACCGGTGCACGAGCAGGGCCGAGCCCGCGCGGGCAATCGAATCGTTCCACGCGCCGAGCATCTCGCGGCAGCACCAGGTCTCCTTGAGCAAGGCGTTACGCTGGGTCACGCAGCGCCCATAGGTGCTCGCAAGATCGGCATAGCGTGCGCTCAGCTGCATGCCAAAGTCATCGAGGGCGGCTCGGCGCACACTGGCGCCTCGCTTAACCATGTCCAGATGGTCGGGGCAAAACAGCACGCTCGGCAGAACCCCGCGCACACCGGCGGCAGAGCATCTCTTGCCGTTGCGGCTAAACGAGCGCTTACCGTCCTCCGCGCTCAATCCCATATCAAGCACGCGGCCGTCGCCCTCGATCCTCAGCTCGACCTTGCACGAGCCCACGCCGTCATGGACGAGCTCGGCTGCGGTCGGATGCCTAAACGAGGCGCCGCTCGTCAGCAGCTGCAGCGCCTCTATGAGATTGGTCTTTCCCGCCGCGTTGGGTCCCGCAAGTATCGTCACGCCCTCGTCCAGGGCAAGGCGATAGCTATCGAAGCTGCGGTAGTGCGCGACGGAAAGATCGCGGGCGAACATGGTCATGGCGCAGCGCTAGATGCGGACCGGCATGACCAGGTACAGGTAGTTGATCTTGTCGTAGGACTTAAAGATGCCCGCCTGCGAGTAGCTCTTGAGCTCCAGCGTGATCTCCTTCTCCTTGGACAGGGCATTGAGGCAGCCGAAGATGTAATGGTAGTTGAAGGCGATGGTACCCGACTCGCCCTCAGCCTCGACATCGATCGTCTCCTGCGCAAGGTCCTGGTCATTGGAAATGGAGGACAGGCCCATCTGCCCGTTCTCGACATCGATCTCGAACTTGACGGCGGGATTGGCGCTCGCGATAACGGCCACGCGCTTGAGGGCGGCGTTAAAGGCGGCGACGTCGATCTTGACGCTCGTCACGCACGAATCGGGGATGAGCTGCTTGTAGTTGGGGTACACGCCCTCGATGCGGCGCGACACGTAGGTGGTGTTGCCGGCCTCGAAGACAACCTGGGTGTCAGTAGCCCCGATCATGATGGTCGCCTGGCTGGCCATGATGTTCAGTGCGTCGTTAAAGGCGTCGGCCGGAACGTTGAGCTCAAAGGAGCCCTCGAGGGTCGAGGTCTCGACCTGCGTATCGCACACGGCCAAGCGGAAGGAATCGGTCGCCACCAGACGCACGGTGTTGTTCTCGACCTTCATGTGCACGCCGCCCAGGATGGGGCGGGCCTTGTCGGTCGAGGTGACGCGCCACACGCGGCCGACCATTTCGGACAAGATATCGGTCGGCAGCTCCACGGCACTCTCGATGGCATAGGCCGGAAACTCGGGGAAGTCATTGGCATCGAGCGTGTTCAGGCGGAACGAGCTCTTCTCGCAACCAATCAGTACCTGGCGCTCGGACAGCTCAAAGGTGACCGGGGCATCGGGGAGGGTCTTGGTGATATTGGAGAGCATCTTACAGGGGATAACCATCTCGCCCTCTTCTTCGACATGCGCCGCGATGCGATGACGGATCGAGATGGTGTAGTTAGAGGTCTGGAATTCCAAGATGCCGTCTTGCGCCTTGACGAGCACGCCCGACAGGATGGGAAGGGTGGATGCCGAAGCGACACCCTTCATAACGACGCCGATGGCTTGTGTAAGCGAGCTCTGGCTGACGGTGAACTTCATCTTTTAATACCTTTCTATAGATATAAATATCTTAATAATAGTAATAGCACTGACGAAACTGTTGATTACTCCCAAAGACGCAGGTCAGACCCAAAAAGAGAATCGACAGCAACCTGTGTGCAACGGGGGTGGTTTTCCACGTTCAAAACCTGCGCAAAACTTTTCATCACCGCGGGTTGGGTTTTAAACACCTTATGCCCGTGGTTTCGACAAGTTTTCAACAGGTGTCTCTATTTCCCTACGAGCGCAGTGTAATTTTATCGCGCAGCGACTTGAGGTCTTCGGTGACGGTGCGGTCTTCCTGGATCATCTTCTGGACCTTTTTGTAGCTCGTGCTGACGGTCGAGTGGTTGCGGTTGCCAAATTCGGCACCCACCGCCGTGGTCGTCATCTCGCACATCTCGATGGCCAGGTAGATAGCGATATGGCGTGCTTTGGCGATATTGGCGTTGCGACGCGGGCCGATGAGCTCCTCGTGCGTCACGCCGTACTGCTCTTCGATGACGGACTGAACCGTTTGCACGTTGATCTTTTTGGCCGATGTGTCGAAGTACTGGCTGGCGATGGCGTCGATATCATCAAAGGTGAGCTCCCCGCCCTCGCGCTCGCGGTCGCCCGCCTCGCCGGCGCAGCGCTCGCAGAAGCTCTCGAGTTCGCGGATGTTGGTGCCCGACACCTCTGCCATGTGTTTAAAGTGCTCGTCGGTCAGGTGCCCGCCGTCGCCGCCATAGGCCGCCAACAGCGAGTCGTCGCCCGCCTCGGGCGCGGCGGCTATCGTGTTCTCGTAGTAGCGCTGCAAGATCTTGTATTTCATCTCGTAGCTGGGCTCCGCCACCAAACAGAGCATGCCGGCGTTAAAGCGGCTGGTCAGACGCTCGTCCATGCTCAGGTCCTTGGGGGCGCGGTCTGCCGCGATGACAACTTTTTTGTTATTGCGGATAAACTCGTCCATGAGCTGGAAAAAGTAGTCCACGCTCGCGCGCTTGCCGATGATGTTTTGGATGTCATCGATGATGAGCACGTCCACGCCGTGGTACGCCTGCATGATGGGGGCGTTGCTCTTCTTTTGGCGGTCGAACTCGGTCATCAGGTCGTCCAGATATGCCTGGGAGTTGGCATACTTGACCTTGATCTCGGGCGACTTCTCGGCGAGCTCGTTTTTGATGGCAAGCAGTAGGTGCGTCTTGCCTAGGCCCGATTTGCCGTAGATGAACAGTGATGTGCATGTGCCGCGCTCGTCCGCGAGGGCGGCAAACTTGAGTGCCGAGCGATAGGCATGGCTGTTCTCGGGGCCGTAGACAAAGTTCTCAAAGGTAAATTTTGAGTTCGCGGCGAGCGGGGCTCCATCCGTATTCTGCTCGGCCGGCACAGTCGGTGCTGGCATGGGTGAAGCGGGGGTCGCAGCTTGCGTGGATTTAGTTGGCGCTCCGCCCTTCATCTGGTTCATCATGCGACGAAAATCATCGGCCGAGAGTGTGTTCTTGATTGCAATGCCCGAATCCGCGCTCGCCGCTGCGTCGTGAGCGATGGGCATGTGCGTGACGGGTGCGTTCGCTGGCGTCGCCGCCGCGGTCGGCAACGGTGCCATGGTTTCACGGGAAACATCGCTGTGCTGGTGCTCGATTGTCGGCACGTCGCCTGCGGAGGCCGGCACCGCCGGGGAAGCAGCGGGAGGCGCGGCGGCCGCCGTCGCGGCAGAGGATTCGGCCGTTGCGCCTTGCGGTGCCACGATATTGAGCGCAATCGGTGCAAAGGCGATTTCTTCTAGGTACGCCTCGATGGTCGGCTGATGCTTCTTGAGCTGAGCGATGGCAAAGCGTGAAGGGGCCTCAATCGTCAGAGTGTCCTCGGTCAGGCTCACGGCGCGCGATTGTCCCAGCATATTGATGAGGCGCGCATCTTGGCCGCCGCGCTGACAAAAGGCGATGGCATCTCCCAGGATGATGCTTGCTTCCTCGTCCACTGTTTCTCCCGTTCCTTAGCTTTGGGCTCGCACGCGAGCGGCGCCGAGTTCGGTCAGATGGTATTTCTGGCCATGCTTGATGACCAAGCCGGCCTGCGCCAAGTCATTGAGCGTGCGTGACCAAGTGGGGGCCGAGTTTCCAAACGCCCTCGCCAGATCGGTTGCACCGCACGCTTGATTTTGCGCCAGATAGCCCAGCGCGGCGTTGCCGCGATCGCTTACGAACACGTCCGGCTGTGGCTGCGCATACTGATTTGCTGCATTAGGATACATCATTTGAGCTGCTGGTTGTTGAGAACTCTGCATCGGCGGCATTTGCTGTTGAAAACTTTGAGGCCACTGTTGGTAAGGCTGCGGAGTCATCTGCTGGGCCCAGGGGTTGTACTGCTGCTGCGGCATCTGCTGGTACGGCTGCTGATATCCCTGCTGGTACTGCTGTGGGAACTGCTGGCCATACCCCAGTGGCGGCATCTGCTGATATGGATATCCCTGTTGGTACGGCTGATATCCCATTTGCTGGCCACCCGGTGCCCCCGTCGCCTGCTGCATTGCTGCTGCATCCTGATCCGCCAGCGGCATGGCCTCTGGCACGTTTGGCGGCATCGACATCGATGCCGCCTGGGGCTCTTGTGTAGGAAGCATTCCGGGCTGCTGCATCTGTCCCACGGGGGGCTGCATCTGCTGCGTTGCCATGGGCTGCTGCGCAAAAGCTCCCGGCAGGGGATATGTGGGCTGCTCCGTCTCGGGCCGCACGGCAGCGCCGCGTCCGCCGGCGCGTTCGATTTCCTGCACGCGTTTAGGGTTCAGGCTTACCGTAACCACGGTGCCGTTGCCCATGTTGTCCTCGATGGATACGGCACCGCCGGCGTTTTCCAAATACTCCTGCACCATGGGAAACCCTGCTCCGGTTCCACGGATGTAGCGCTTCATTTTGCTGTTTGCGCTGGTAACGCCAAAGTCGAAAGCGCGCTCCTTGTCGTCGATGCCGGGCCCCTGATCGGCAAATCGGATGGTGTCTCCGCCGTCCAGAATCGAGATGATGGGCTCGGCAAAGTGTGCGTGGATAAAGTTTTCGACAATCTCGCGGATGACCATGAGCGAGATATGGCCACCTTGTTCTTTCATGCACTGGTAGACGGTGTTGGTCGTCTCTTCCAAATACGTGCGGACATCTTGCGGATCAATGACGATCACACGTGGCGTCGACAGCATGTCGTCATAGACGGCGATGCGCGCGGCGTACATGGCTTTTGGCGCCTGCGTGGTCGTCTGCTCGCCTTCGTCGCGCTCTTCGCGCACGCCGGTGATGTGCTCGTTGTCGGGTGCCGGGTCTCCGGAATCGACCATGGTGTAAAAGTCGTCAGACATGCCGCTCGCAATCTTTCAAAAGGTTTCGGACAAATAGTAGCTCACCGTGCAATGTTTCTCATCTTTCGACAACTTTTCAAAACCTGTTGAAAACTTTGGAAAACGGACGAAAAGTTCTCAACATTGCCAACATGACCTGTTGAAAACTCAATGAAATATCGTGAAAAGTTGCCATGCACCGCTAAATCGAGCTCGGCTTATGGGGGAACCGTGTGAACTGCGCAACCTTTTACCTTTGATTTCTTGACATTTGAACATTGATTTCCCTACAATCTTCAAGCTCACGTGTCTATATCTGCGTCCGCGCCCCCGCGGACACTCGAAATGCAGCAGGAGGAACTTAAGATGAAGCGTACGTATCAGCCTAATAAGCGTAAGCGTGCCAAGACCCATGGCTTCCGTGCCCGTATGGCCACTAAGGGTGGTCGTGCCGTGCTCGTCCGTCGTCGCGCCAAGGGCCGCAAGCGTCTCACTGTCTAGCAGCGATACACACATCTCGCATGAAGACTATTAAGTCTCGGCAAGATTTCGAGCATGTGTTCAGTCAGGGGCGTCGTTTCAATCACCCTCTGATTCGAATGACCATATGTGAATCGGTTGGCGAAGGCGACTCCGGAAGGGTCGCCTTCGTTGGTGCTAAACGGCTCGGTTGTGCTGTCGTGCGCAACCGTTCTAAGCGTGTGATGCGCGAGGCCGCCCGCAGCTGTGGATTTCCCGTTGCGGGTTATGACATCATCTTGTTCGCAACTCCCAAGACGAGGGTTTCTTCGCCTCAGGAGATGGACAATGCATTGCGTTCGCTTATGAAACGCGCCGGCGTTGCCGGGGAGGAGCGATGAGCAATCACGTTTTGCGACGTGTTGCCATCGCTCCTATTCGCATATATCAACAGGTTATTTCGCCCTTATTGCCTGACGCCTGCATTTATTACCCAACGTGCTCGCAATACGCCGTCCAGGCGATTGAGAAGTACGGTGTTTTGAGAGGCTGCTGGCTTGCCGTGAGGCGCATCGCTCGCTGCAATCCCCTGCACGTCGGCGGTTATGACCCTGTGCCCTAGCGGGCACTCGCTATCGGAGGAAAACTTACATGTGGGATTGGATCGTTAACATCCTTTTCGAGCTGCTCAAGCTCATCCAGACCTTTGCGGTCGACTGGGGCCTGTCCATCATCATCCTGGTGGTCATCATCCGTCTGCTGCTGACGCCGCTTATGCTCAAGTCGACTAAGTCGACGGCACGCATGCAGGTGCTGCAGCCCAAGATGCTCGAGATCCAGGAGCGCTATGCCGACGATCCCCAGCGTCAGGCCGAGGAAATGCAGAAGTTCTACAGCGAGAACAAGTTCAACCCGATGGCTGGTTGTCTGCCGCTGTTGATTCAGATGCCTGTCCTGTTCGCCCTATTTACGCTGCTGCGTAACCTGCCGGACTACTTTAACGACGGCACGTTCTCGTTCTTTAATATTCTGCCCGACCTGACCACCACGCCGAGTGCCTCCTTTGCCGATGGCTTTATGGTCGCGCTGCCTGCGCTGGTCTGCCTGATCCTGTTCGCTGTCCTGACCCTGATTCCGCAACTCTATATGTCGCGCAACCAGACCGGCCAGCAGGCTCAGAGCATGCGTATGATGGCCGTTGTCATGACGGTCATGATGCTTTGGATGGGCTGGAGCCTTCCCGTTGGTGTTCTGCTGTACTACGACGTCTCGTCTGCTTGGCAGGTTATCCAGCAGATTTTTGTGACGCAGAAGGTCATCGACAAGGCGAAGGCCGATGAGGAGGAGCGTCTTAAGAACGCGCCGCTGCAGGTTGAGGTCACTCGTCGCGAGAAGAAGCCGCGCCCGCACAAGAAGAAGTAGCGGGATATCAATCTTATTTAGGTACCTAACTTTTGGAGTACGTTATGTCTGAAGAGATCATCGAGGGTATGCTTGAGGAGGTTGCCCCGCAGGTCGCGGGCGATTATCCCGAGATTGCACAGCGCTACAAGGCTGGTGAAGAGCTGACCGATGAGGAGCTCGACACCATTGCCGATGTTGCGATTTCCATCCTGCGTTCCATCCTTTCGCACTTCGATGCCGCCAACTCTCCTATCGATGAGTATGAGGGCGATGAGGGCGAGCTGATTTTGGATGTAACGGCTCCCGACCTTGCTGTTCTCATTGGCCGTCATGGTCGCACCCTTGATGCCCTTCAGGTTATGTTCTCATTGCTGGTGAGCCGCAAGCTCGGCTTTAGGTATCCGGTTGTAGTGGACGTCGAGGGATACAAGAGCCGCCGTCAGGACAAGGTTGCCTCCATGGCTCAGTCTGCTGCCGAGCGTGCCATCCGCACTCATAAGAGTGTTTCGCTTCCGCCCATGAATGCCTACGAGCGCCGACTGGTTCACATTGCACTTCGTGGCAATGACGCCGTCGATACTCATTCTGAGGGTTCTGACCCCGATCGCCATGTGGTGATTGTTGCTCGATAATCTACTCGAGCTTATGCTAAGGGGACGTGGTTTCCACGTCCCCTTTTTTTGTCAAAAGTTCTCGATACACTGATTTTTGTCAGAAAGGAGCTTTCGTTGTTAGTACTTACCGATCAGCAGGCTGACGAGATGTTGAGTCGTCTAACTTCCTATTGCAAAGAGTATTCCTTGAGCGTAACTGATACTGAGCTGAGGAAATGTATTCAGCATTTGGATTTGGTTCTGGAAACAAATAAGACAACCAATCTCACCCGTATTCTTAACATAGAAGATGCTGCGGTACTTCATATCCTCGACTCTCTTGTTTTGCTCCCTTATATCAATAAGGCTCCTGAGGGAGCTTTGCTCGATATGGGAACAGGTGCGGGCTTCCCTGGTATTCCGTTAACCATAACCACGCATCGTAAAGCTACTTATATTGACTCTGTTGGCAAGAAGGTTGATGCTGTCAGTTCTTTTGTTGATGCTCTTGGATTGAAACATGCTCATGCGGTTCATGATCGTCTTGAAGAATATGCTCGAAGCCATAAGAAGCAGTTCTCTGTCGTAACTGCCCGCGCACTGGCCCCTCTACCGATTCTTGTTGAGTATGCGGCTCCGTTTCTCAAGGATGGAGGGCTATTTGTTATCACCAAGGGCAATCCTTCGGATGAGGAGCTTGCTTCCGGCATGTCAGCAGCTAAGATCTGCGGCTTCACTTCGCTTCTGAATGACGCAATCGATTTGCCTGAGGGCCTGGGTCACAGGGAGTTCATTGTTCTTAAGAAGAGTCATCCAGCATCCGTTTCATTGCCCCGTGCAAATGGCATGGCAAAGAAGAATCCGCTTGCCTAGATGTTTCACGTGAAACATAATGGATACTAACAACTTGCAGTGTTTCACGTGAAACATGGCGGTTGATATCGAATCGGAATGTTTCACGTGAAACATCCTCCGTTTGACAGCTTTAATACACACCAGGAGGGACCGTGGGATTTCGCGACGTTAAGCGTTCTAAGAGCGCAAAAGACACGCGTATCATTGCAATCATCAATCAAAAAGGCGGCGTCGGTAAGTCAACGACGGCTGTAAACCTTGCAGCAGCACTGGGTGAGCAGGGTCGTAAGACACTGATTGTCGATTTTGATCCGCAGGGAAACAGCACCAGTGGATTTGGAATTGAAAAAGAAGACCTTGATCACTGCATCTATGATGCATTGTTGAATGATGTGCCGGCAGAATCGCTTGTTCTTGATACAAATTGCAAAAAGGTATTCGTAATTCCAGCTACGATTCAACTTGCGGGTGCCGAAATTGAGCTCGTAAGCGCAATTGCTCGTGAAACCCGCCTCAAAGATTTGCTAGAGCCGATTCAGGACGAGTTCGATTTTATTTTCATTGACTGTCCTCCTTCGCTCGGCCTGCTTACTATCAATGCCTTGACCGCAGCAGACAGCGTTTTGATTCCGATCCAGTGCGAGTACTACGCACTCGAGGGCGTTACGAAGCTGCTTGAGTCAATGAAGATGGTCAAATCACGTCTGAACAAGGGCTTAGACACCTATGGCGTGCTTATGACCATGTACGACTCACGTACTTCTTTGTCGAATCAGGTTGTTGAGGAAGTTCAATCGTACTTTGGTGATAAGGCGTTTAAGACGCTGATTCCCCGTACGGTTAAAATCTCTGAAGCTCCGTCTTTTGGAGAACCGGTAATTACCTATGCACCTCAAAACAAGGGTGCAAAAGCTTATATGAACCTTGCAAAAGAGGTGATCAAGCGTGCCTAGTGCAAAGAAACGTGGTGGATTGGGACGTGGACTCAATGCTTTGGTCTCAGAGGCCGAGTATGAGACCGGTGGTTCTGCTGCATCTGCTTCAAATGCCGCATCTGAAACAAAACTACCTATTGAGGATATCGTTCCCAACCCTAATCAACCGCGAATTCACTTTAATGAAACTGAACTTCGCGAGTTGAGTGAGTCAATCCAAGAACATGGCGTTTTGCAGCCGCTCTTGGTTCGCAAGCATGGAAACGGCTATGAGATTATCGCTGGTGAGCGTCGTTACCAGGCGTCAAAGCTTGCTGGTCTTGAGGAACTGCCTGTCATCATTAAAGATGTTAATGATGAAGAGATGCTGGCTCTTGCTCTTATCGAAAACCTTCAGCGTTCTGATCTGAATCCCGTCGAAGAGGCTAAGGGCTATCGCCAGCTCATCGATGCTAGCGGTATGACCCAGGAGGCATTGTCGAAGGCCGTAAGCAAGTCACGCTCTGTAATTACAAACTCGCTGCGCCTTCTCGATCTCCCCGAAGTGGTTCAGCAGATGATTTTTGAGGGTAAACTTACTGCTGGTCACGCACGTGCGATTCTTGCAGTTCCCTATGAGGATGCTCGAATTCGACTTGCAGAGAAGGTTGTTGCGGAGGGCCTTTCCGTAAGAGCGACAGAAAATCTTGCTCCATTGTTTTCTGCCGGAGAGACACCTAAGACGCCACGGCCTGCAACGCCTCAGTCTTTTAAAAAGGCTGCGCGTGTACTTCGTCAGGTATTTAATACCAACGTTCGTGTGAAGAGCTCGCGTGGAAAGAATAAGATTGAGATTGAGTTTAAAGACGAGGAAGAGCTCTCTCGTATTCTTGGTGAAATGATTCAGTTTGATCAAGGAGGCCAAGATGAGGAATAAGATTTTTACTGCGATTGCATTGGCGACGACTGTTGCGGCTGGTGCCTTTGCTGGCTATAAGATCGCGACAGACGATGAACTTCGAGGTCGTTTGCTTCGTGGTGCGTGGGATATTGTCGATACTTCCAAGAAGAAAATGGATGTTATGACAGAAGATGTTGCCATGCGCACTGCTCAGGTAACGAAAAATCCTAAGATTAATCAAGGTTGGGTTAGCAACCAATGGGAAAATGTAGGCTATTAGGTACCTAACAATTATCCTGCAAATTTTGAGGGCCCTTGTCTGATTCATGAGACAAGGGCCCCTTATTTTGTCCGCAAATAATGGGAAAGGTAGCAGCTGGTCCAAAATTGAGGTCAATAAATGAAACGACCCCGGTTGCATATCCTGCAACCGGGGCCGTTCGATGTTTCACATGAAACGTTTTGGAGTGCGACTCCCCTATGCGTTCTTCTGAACTTTGAAGCGCTGCTTCAGCTGTCCACAAGCGGCGTCAATATCGTTACCACGGGAGTTACGAATCGTGGTCTCGATGCCACGGGACTCAAGACGACGCTGAAGATCCTCAACCTTATGAATCGGCGACGGCTTGAGCGGGCTGCCCTCGATGTCGTTAAGCTGAATCAGGTTAACGTGGCACAGCGTTCCCTCGCAGAAGTCGCAGAGCGCCTGCATCTCGGGATTCGTATCGTTGACGCCTTCGATCATGGCATACTCATAGGTCGGGCGGCGGCCAGTCTTCTCGGTGTAGAGCTGAAGCGCTTCGTGAAGGCGAAGCAGCGTGTACTTCTTAACACCGGGCATGAGCTTATTGCGCGTCGACTGGATGGCGGAATGCAGGGAAACGGCAAGAGTGAACTGCTCGGGGATATCGGCAAATTTGCGAATACCGGGAATAACGCCGCTGGTAGAGACGGTGAGGTGACGAGCGCCGATACCGATGCCATCGGGGTCGTTGAGGATACGCAGTGCCTTGAGAACCTCGTCGTAGTTGGCAAACGGCTCGCCCTGGCCCATGAAGACAACGCTTGTGGCACGCTCGCCAAAGTCGTTGGATACATGAAGCACCTGGTCGACGATCTCTTGAGCGGTCAGAGAGCGCTTGAGGCCGTTGAGGCCGGTGGCGCAAAAGGCGCAGCCCATGCCGCAGCCAGCCTGGGTGGAAACGCAGACGGAAAGCTTGTTACGACGGGGCATGCCGACAGTCTCGACGGAAATGCCATCGTGGTACTCGAGCAGATACTTGCGCGAGCCATCTTTGGAAACCTGCTTTGTGAGTTCAGTCGGCGTATCAAAGGCAAAAGCCTCTTTAAGCTGCTCACGGAAAGCCTTGGGAAGGTTGGTCATATCGTCAAACGAACAAACGTTCTTCTCAAAGACCCATTCGATGAGCTGCTTCGCGCGGAAGGCGGGCTGGCCAAGTTCGGCCACGAGCTCGCGAATATCGTTTTGGCTCAAGTCGCGAATGTCCTGAGATTTAGTCCTGGGATTCATGGAAGCCTTTCGATTTTGGGGAAACGTAGAGGGTATCGCTACAATATGGTATCAGCTGCAGAAATTATAGAGGAGGAGTCTGCCCATGCCGGGTAAAAGCCTAGAGAACATGCACGTAGCGGTCTTGGCGGGCGGTCATTCCGCCGAGCGCGAGATCTCGCTCGATTCGGGAAAGAACGTTGTGGTGGCACTGAAGGAAGCCGGCTACACCTCGGTGGAGCTGCTTGACACGGCCGCTGATGACTTTATGGTAACCATGGCGACCGGCGGATTCGATGTGGCATTTATCGCCATGCACGGCGCCGGCGGTGAGGATGGCGCCATGCAGGGTGCCATGGAGACCCTGGGTATCCCCTACACGGCCTCGGGCGTACTTGCCAGCGCCTGCGGTGCCGACAAGGAGGTCTCTAAGCTCCTATACGCCAAGGCGGGCATCCCCATTGCTCCCGGCCTTGCGCTCGAGGTGGGCGATGAAGTCGATATCGATCATATCGTCGAGGTTTGTGGCGAGCGCTGCTTTGTGAAGCCGGCCGTCAACGGTTCCAGCTATGGCATTTCCCTGGTCCATGAGCCCTCCGAGCTGCCCGCGGCAATCGCCAAGGCGTTTGAGTACGGCGACAAAGTGCTGGTCGAGAAGTGCATCGAGGGTACCGAGATCACCGTCGGCGTATACGGCGAAGATGACGTGCGCGCCCTGCCGATTGTCGAGATTCGTAAGCCTGAGGACTGCGAGTTCTACGATCTGGACGTGAAGTATGTCGACCCTACGGATATCCATCGCATTCCGGCGCAGATTTCACCCGAGAATTACGCTCGCGCTCAGGAACTTGCCTGTGCCGCTCACAAGGCCCTCGGTTGCCTGGGTATCTCGCGCAGCGACTTTATTGTGAGCGAGGACGGCCCCGTTATCCTCGAGACCAATACCATTCCCGGCATGACCGATACGTCGCTGTATCCGGATGAGATCCGCCACACCGACGACATGACGTTCCCGCAGGTCTGTGACAGCCTGATCCGTATGGGCCTTCGTCGAGCGGGCATTGCATGCTAATCGAGGACGCGGTTTCGTCAGGAACGCCGCAGTTTGTCATCGACTCCTATGCCACGCTTGCCGACCGCGCCAAAACGCAGTCCTTCGGCCTTATCGAGGAAGATGTGATTGTCCTCGATACCGAGACCACGGGTCTTTCGGTGCAGGACAACGAGCTGATCGAGATCTCGGCGGCCCGTCTTTCGGGCCGCGAGGTCATCGACCGCTTCGATACCTTCGTGCATCCCAAACAGCTGATTCCCGCCGAGATTACCGAGCTCACGAGCATTACAAATGCCGATGTGGCAGATGCCCCGTCGGCGGTTGAGGCCGTCGCCGCTCTCGCCGATTTTGTCGGTGGCTGCCCGGTGATCGCACACAACGCCACGTTCGACCGCTCGTTTATCGAGTCGGTCAAAGGCGGCGTCAACGTGAGCGATATTTGGATCGATTCGCTGGCGCTGTCGCGCATCGCGCTTCCGCGCCTGGCCTCGCACAAGCTGTCTTTTATGGCCGATCTGTTTGGCTGCGACTCGGTATCACACCGTGCCAATGCCGACGTCGACGCCCTGTGTGGCGTATGGCGCGTGTTGTTCGTGGCGCTCGCCGACTTGCCCCAGGGCCTCATGGCGCGCCTAGCCGACATGCATCCGGACGTGCCTTGGTCCTATCGTCCTATCTTCTCATTCTTGGCAGGGCAGAACCCTGGTTCTATCTTCTCTCTCAGCGCCGCTCGTGCTGACGTTCTCAAGGCCGATCGCGCCGACGATCGGGTGGACGCCGATGAACTGCCGGTTCTCAAGATGCCGAGTCGTGAGGAGATTGAGGCAGACTATGCGCCAGGTGGCCTGGTCAATCGCATGTATCCCACCTACGAGCCGCGCGATGAGCAGATCGCGATGGCGCTCGAGGTCCGCGATGCACTGGTCACGGGCACTCATCGAGTAATTGAGGCAGGCACAGGCGTCGGCAAATCGATGGCCTATCTGGTGCCGTTTGCCGAGGCGGCACGCCGCAACAACATCACGGTTGGTATTGCGACCAAATCGAACAATCTTGCCGACCAGCTCATGTATCATGAGCTGCCAAAACTTGCCGAGCAACTGGACGGTGATCTGTCGTTTTGCGCGCTCAAGGGGTATGACCACTATCCGTGCCTGCGCAAGCTTGAGCGCATGAGCCGCGGCCAGGTCGAGATTACCACCAAGCGCGATCCGGCGGACACGCTCACGGCGGTCGCGGTCATTATGGCGTACGTCTGCCAATCGGCCGATGGCGACCTCGACTCGCTTGGCATTCGCTGGCGCAGCGTCAACCGTCCCGACTTTACGACGGCGTCGCGCGAGTGCGCCCGTCGCCTATGCCCGTTTTTCCCCGATAAATGCCTGGTCCACGGCGCCCGCCGTCGTGCGGCGCATGCCGACGTGGTGGTCACCAACCATTCCCTGCTGTTCCGCAACGTCGCGGCCGAGGGCAGGATTTTGCCTCCGATTCGTCATTGGGTAATCGACGAGGCCCATTCCATCGAGCGTGAGGCGCGCCGTCAGTGGGCACGCGTGGTGTCGGCGGACGAATCGCGCGTTCTGTTTGAGCGCCTGGGTGGCTCGAGCACCGGCGCGCTAAGCCAGGTTTCCCGTGATTTGGCAACCTCCGAGGGCTCTACGCTCTATCTGGGCCTTACTGCCAAGGCGACGTCGACGGTTGCGCGTGCGAGCATGGCGATCGCCGACGTGTTCGATGGCGTTCGCGAGCTCGGCCGCCGTGCCCGTGGGGGTTATGACAATGCCAATCTATGGATTGGCCCCGAGCTGCGCGAATCTGACGACTGGCATGATTTCTTACCGTCGGCCTACGCTGCCATCGACGCATTGGAACAAGCTGACAAGAGCGTCGACGCGCTGGTGCAAGCCGTCGCCGCCGACAAGCCCGAGGTTGTTGTCGACCTGGGTGATATCTCGAGCCGCCTGCACGAGCTGGCCGAGAACCTCAAACTCATCATTGATGGCACCGATGAACACTACGTGTATTCGCTGCAGGTCAATCGCAGACTTCGTGCCGGCGGAGAGTCGATGACCGCAGAGCGCATCGACATTGGCGAGGCTTTGGCAACCGAGTGGCTACCCGAGGTTCACACGGCTATCTTTGCCTCGGCGACCATGACGGTGTCCAAAAGCTTTGAGCACTTTAACCATGCGGTCGGCCTTGATCGCATCGGTGCTTCAACGTCGTCATCGCTGCACTTGGATTCGAGCTACGACTTCGATTCGAACATGGCTGTAGTCGTTGCGGGCGATATCCCCGATCCGCGCGATCGTGAGAGCTATCTTACGGCGCTCGAGCGCGTACTGGTCGACGCCCATCTTGCCATGGGCGGATCGGTGCTCACGTTGTTCACCAATCGGCGCGACATGGAGGACCTATACGCCCGCGTTGAGCCCAAGATGGCCCGTGCGGGTCTGGAGCTCAACTGCCAGCAGCGCAACTCATCTCCTCGTCGCCTGCGCGACCGGTTTATCAACGAACCGACCTCGTCGCTTTTTGCGCTCAAGGCCTTCTGGGAGGGGTTTGATGCCAGCGGCGAGACGCTGCGCTGCGTCATCATTCCCAAGTTGCCGTTCTCAAGCCCCACGGACCCGCTCTCGTGCGAGCGCAACCTGCGCGAAGACCGCGCATGGGCGCGCTATTCGCTGCCCGAGGCGGTGCTCGAGGTTAAGCAGGCCGCGGGGCGTTTGATTCGCTCGTCGACCGATAGCGGTGTGCTGATCTTGGCGGATCCTCGCCTGGTGACGAAGGGCTATGGCAAGAAGTTCTTAACGTCGCTGCCCACGAGCTCCTACCAGCGCATCGAATCGGCGCAGATCGGGCACTATCTACAGCTGTGGCGTGCACGCCACGAGCGGCGGCGCTAAAGCGGACAGACGAGGGTTTTTGCCATATCGCACAGACGCTTTGACAGGGCGGGGTCATCCAAGATGCGGATGGCTCCGCCCGCTGCGATTATCTGGCTCAGCAGCCAACGCTCGGAGCCGTAATGTACGGTTGCCGTTGCCATGTCTGTCCCGCTGCGCTCGATGAGGGTGATGCCGGCCCAGTCCAGATGCTCCGCCATATCGAATGGCATCAAGAGCTTTGCGCTACGCTGCGTCCGGGCAAGGGAATCGTGGAGGGATGCAACGTCCGGTACGTGAGGCACGACGGAGTCTTCCGTCAAGGCGAGTCCCTCGATTTTATCCATGCGATAGGTGCGCTGCTCATCGACCGCGATGTCCCAGGCAATCAGGTATGTTTGGTCGCCGTTTGCCGTAATGCGCAAGGGGTCGACCAGACGCTCGCGTGGCCGTGCATCGTCCATCGAGCGATACGAGATACGGCAGCGAACGCCGTCCTGAATGGCGCAGCTCAGCTGCTGCCAGTGCGACCCGTGGCTGACGGTGTCAGAGACGCGCTGGTTATAGCCGAGCTCTTCGGGTAGAAGAGCGTGCCGAATTCGAGCCGCCGCCTGGGGCTCGATCCCCAACGATTCAAGTTCGTGGTTGAGCACAGCGCCCTCGGCGGCACTCAGACGCAGCGGTAGCACACGCCCAGCGTCACCGGTGAGGACCACACGCTCGCCGTGGCATTCGCAGATGATGCGCGCACCCGATTCTCGGTCCGCGAGCGTCGAGACGATCTCGAGAATCTCGTCGAGCGACACTCCTGTGATGTCAAAGCGACTGCAAATCTCGGTTCGTGTCATGCCGCTCTCGCCAGCGGCGTAGAGGGCCTCAATGATGTCGATGGCGCGCGAGAGTCTCTGCTCGCTGGTGAGTTTACGCACGGGCATACTCGTGCACCGTCCTTTCAATGAGGTGGTTCCACGCCTGCTTGAGCGATTTGGGGGCCATGGGCCTCATGCCGTCCATAGCGTGGGCCATGCAAAATGAGGCGGCGGCTTCAAGGTCGCGCACGTCAACGGTCCAGGTCCATCCCGCATCGGTGTGTGCGAGCTCACCTCGCCCGCGCGTGAGGCCGTTGATCATATCGATCTGCGCCTGCCTGGCGAACGAGAACGTGGCTGCAACGGGCGGTCGGTCGGCAAAATCGAATTCAAAGAACAGGTAGTCGTTGAGGTTGAAGTCCGCAGGGATGGTGTAGGCCTTCGAAGGACGCCAAGCGCGAACGATACGGTCGCAGCGGAATGTCCTGATGTCGTCGGTGGCATTGTCGAGGCCGCAGAAGTACGCCACGCCCTCGCGCTCGAACATGCCGTAGACGCAGACGGTACGCTCTTTTTGCCCACCGCGTCCGTTCTGATATAAAAATCGCAGCGCGCATCGCTCGGCAAAGGCGCTCCATACCGCATCGACGGTGGGAGAGCGGCGGATCGGTGCTTCGTCCACCGCAGATATGCCGGTGAGGTAGGCAATTTTGGAGCGAATGTCGGCAAGCGGCGCGGCAAAGGTGGAAGAGCCGGCCGCTATTGTCTGGTCGATAGCGTTGAGCAGGATATCGGCGTCGTCTGCGGTGATGAGGCCGCCTGCCGCAAACGTGCGCTCGCGGTCGATTGTCCACGAGCTTTCCTCGGTCTCCTGCGCACCGGCGGGGCGAACCTCCTTGATTAAGATGCCACGCTCGAGCAGTTTGTCACGATCGCGCCGAAACTTGCGCTTATCCGAGTCGATGTTGCCCGAGCCATATCCCAGGTCAGAATCCAAGACGATCTGCTCGGTCGTCAGCGGTTCGGGGGAGCTGTTGAGCACAAAGAAAAGATTGAGGATGCGCTGGGCCGTTTTATCGAAACTGGGCTCCGAATTCCCCTTTTTAATTGTCGCGGTCGCGTCGCTTGCCGTCATAGAGTCCTCGCATGAGAAGGTGGTTTGCTGCCATGATTTTAGTCCGATATGGAGATTAGGCTATATCCTTGTCCGCTCGGGGCGTTAAGATGGCCCGAATTCGGTCGTTTGCGCTCGCTCGGGGTATACTTTCGACTATATACGGTTCTAATGTGCATGCATTGGGCCTATTTGTCGGATTATGGATGTGGAGCGCACATGGCGAACACCCAGAACTATATTAACCACCTGCTGCAGAACACCGGCATCACGCCGGCATGCAGCGAAGAAGAGCGCTTGGCTGCCGAGGATATCGCTCAGATCTTCCGCAACCACGGCTTTGATCCCGAGGTTCAGGAGTTCAATGCCCCGGCGCCCAGCAGGTTGGCATTTGCCGTTACCGGTATTCTTGCGTTTGCCGGCGCCCTGCTGATGGGCATCGGCGGCGGCATCGGCTTGGTCGGCACCTTGCTGGCCATTGTCGGCGCCGTTCTTTACGTGCTCGAGCGCACGGGCCACCCCGTGGTTTCACGCCTGGGCAAGACGGGCGTGAGCCAAAATGTCATCGCCTACCACAAGGCCTCGGGCCCGCTCGCGTCTCCGCGCAACCGCCCGGTGGTCGTTGTCGCACACTACGACTCTCCCCGTGCCGAGCTGCTCGCCCGCGAGCCCTATGCTTCGTATCGTGCGCTCATCGCCAAGCTGTTGCCCGTTGCCACGGTTGCCCCTGCTGCCGTTGCCATCTTGCGTATCCTGCCGCTCCCCGGCGCGCTCAAGGTTCTGCTGTGGATTGTCGCGATCCTCGCTTCCCTCGTTGCGCTCGCCAACGCGGCAAACATCATTTCTAACCGCTACATTCTTCCCTATACGTCCGGCGCGGTGTGCAACAAGTCTTCTGTCGCCGCTATGCTCGGCGTTATGGACAACGTTGCTCCCTTCCAGGGCGAAAACGAGTTTCCCGACGATGTTCCGTTCGATACCTATTTTGGGGAGCAGAAGCGTCGTGCCGAGGAGATGGCGCGCGCAGCAGCGGAGTATGCCGCGGCCCAACAGCAAAACGACTACGGCAACACCATCGAGTATGAAGAGCCTACCTACGCCGAGGATGAGTTCGGTCAGCCGATTGCTCCCGACGCTCAGGCCGAGCCCGAACAGGGTGAGGATTTCGACGAGCAGATCGAGGGCTTTGAGGGTGCGTCTGCCGACGAGACGCTGATTGGCGCCATTGTGCCCGAGGATCAGAATCAGGCTGTCCAGGCCGAAGAGTTCAATGACGAGGTTTCCGCTGCCGAGCCGGCGGAGGAGCCTGTCGCGGCCGAGCCCGAGCCCAAGCTCTATCGCAATGCCGCCGGCAACATCCGCTTTGGTTCGGATGCCATCCGTGCGCTCGGGATGCTTCCCGAGTCCTGCACGCTCGATTACGAGGAAGGCGAGGAGCCGACGTTTGAGCCCGAGCCTGCCCCCGTCGTGACTGCACCTGCGCCCGTTGTCGCCGTGGATGATGAGTCTGCCGCGGTTACCGCTGCCGTTGCCGAGCCCGAGGCGGTGTCCGCGATCGATCCCGCGGCAGGACTGGACATTTTGGCCCCCGCCGCGCCGGCGCAAGACGTTGCGGACGAGCCTGACGACGATTACGTTGAACAGCCGAGGCGCGTGTCTTACGAGAGCGATACTGATTTTTCGGCCGAGATTCCCGCGGCAACGCCCCATGCCGATATTGCATCCGCGTTCTCTTCGATTGTCGCCAGTGCTTCCAACTTCTTTAAGGGTGCGCTTGCAAAGGGCAAGAAATTTGTCGACGATTTCGAGGAGAAGCGCGCTGCCGCACGCGAGGCTGCCGAGCAGGAGGCTATCGCTCAGCAGCAGGCAGCCGAGGCGGCACGTGAGCGCGCGGCGCAAGAGCTCGAGCAGAACGAGGCTATGCAGTCCGTGCCCGTCGACGCTGCCGAAGCTACAACGTCCTTTGAGTCCCAGCAACCGGCGTCCACGGATGTTGTTGAGGCGACGACGTCTTTCGAGGCTCAGCAGCACGTCGATAGCACCATGTCGTTTGATGCCGCGCAGTTCGATTCCACGATAACGTTTGAAAAGCAAGGCACCGCGATTGCCGAGCCCCTTCCTGTTTCCGATGAGCAGGGCGACGCGGCAGACGATGACGAGCCCATTGATGCTGCCGAAATTCAGGATGCTGCCGAGGACGAGTCCGTCGAGGCCAACTCTGACGAAGAGCAATACGCGGCAGCCGATCAAGGTGATTCGGCCGAGGTCGAGCAGGAGGAGGTGCCTGCGGTTTCCGAGACTCCCGAGACGGATGAGTCGAGGCCTTACTCCACGCAGATTTTCACCATGCCGACCCCGAGTGGTTCCGGTGCCACGGTTGCCAATGTCGCTCCCACCCAGGACGAAACGGTCGATTCCCTTATGGCCCAGATTTCCTCCCAAGCATCGCCGCGTCCGCAGATGAATGTTCCCGATCCGGCGTCGGCACCGTCGCCTGCACCCTCCTCGTCTCCGCTGGCTTCGGTCCCCGATCCGTCGCTGCCGTCGATGAAGCAGACAAACGTTGCGTCTCGCACGTCGCTGTTCGACCTTCCCGATCCCTCCGCACAGGTCAACGACCCCTTTGCTACCGCCCAGGGTCCCGAACCCACATCGGCACCCGTTGCGCCTCCTATGCCCGTTGCGTCGGGCGCACAGCCGATCGAGACCATTTCGGCTCCCGCCCCTGCGGCACCCAAGTCTCGCAAGCGCGGCCTGGGCGGCCTGTTCGGTCGTAAAAAGAAAAACGAACAGGACAGCATGAGTGACTGGCTGGGCGTCGAAGACGATTACGATGCCAAGAAGTCCGGTCGCGGCATCGGTTCGTGGGATAATTTCGAGGACGATAACGATGGCTGGAAGGGCGGCGCTACGTCTTCCGACGGCGCTTCTTCCGAAGATATGCTCTCGGCTGTCGCCTCTATGGGCGACGATGAGCTGCTCGGTCACGATATCTGGTTTGTGGCAACGGGCGCCTCGGATTGTGATGGCGCCGGTATGAAGGCCTTCTTGGCTTCGCATCGCGATAAGCTCCGCGGCGTCTTCTTCATCAATCTTGAATCCGTCGGCGCCGGTAGGCTTTCGGTGGTGACGGTTGAGGGCGAACAGCAGCTGCTCAAGGGCGATCGCCGCATCATGAACCTGGTCAGCAAGGTGTGCAAGTCGTTCCATGTCGATTGTGGCGCGCTCGAGATGCCCTATGCCAAGACCGATGCCTACGCCGCGCTCGAGGCGAGCCGCCGAGCCCTCACCATCGCCGGCGTGGACGGCACGCGTCTGGCTTGCGCTCGTACCGAGGACGACCTGCCCCACAATGTCAACCCGACGAACATTGCCACGGTATCCGAGGTCGTGACCGAGGTTATCCGCCGTTCGTAGACGGAGCTCTAAGGAGTCAACGTGTTTTCGTATATTAAGCGCCATTGGCCTGTCTACGTGATTTTGACCTTGATTGCCATTGCGTTGGGGTTTGGAGCCGCCTATATCGTGGGCGCGAAGGGCTCGACCCCCGCCTCCGCAATCAGCGAAGAGGTGGAGCAAGAACAGAGCACGGGTGCCGATGGGATTCCTGAGTCCGAGCAAGCAATCGTTGATGGTGGATCTTCGTCTGCAGAGTAGATACGGCGATTTAAATGATTGAAAGCGGGCGAGCCGGGGGACTGGCTCGCCCGCTTTTTCATCGCGCTAGCGCTTCTTTGGGATCGACCTAAGGCGAGCGAACCATAGGGCTGCGGCACCCGAGGTCAGGAGCGCGGTGATGCAAGTGGCGATGGGGGCTGATCCTGTTGCCGGTAGGTCCTGCGGTAGGGTACAGCGTTGAATGACACTGTCCTCGTCATGTGACTCAAGTTTATCGCCGCCGCCGTTGCGGCAAAGATCGACGCGTGCGCTGTTGGTGAGTGCAGTTTGGGGTGTATAAGCCGACGTTGCCTGCATGTGCACGACTGCGCCCCGAGCATCTGTGCCAAGGATTGCTCTGGCATCGTCAAGGTCGTCGTGCTCATCTTTGAGATCATCACGGGTCCAAGAATCCGCATCGCTTCGAGTCGTAAAGTCGGCGGCTACTGCACCGTATTCAATGCGAATGCCCGTCACGACGGTATTGGATGCAAGGTCGAGTTCTTTCGCCTCGAGTGTGGCGGATTCCGTGGTCGAGACATCCGCCTTCCAGAGGTGCCAGCCGTCGTAATCGACGAGGCGGCAATCTTCACCCAGACTCTCTTTTACTTCGTCGGACTCAAGCCAAGGATTTTCGTGCCCATCGTCAAGCGTCGCGTTTGCCGGCTCATCGACGTCTGTCGAGTCCAACGGCGTCGTGCGATACCACACGTTGCACAGACCGTTGAGGTCGCCGATGGCGACGGGGGTTTCGATTGAGACGAATCTCGCCGTGCCGTCTTTGGCGCACTCAAGATCATCGGTAATCGTAAACTCATCAACCCAAGTAGCGGAATCGTTTCGAGCATCGATGGTATAGGAGAAAAGTCCGTCCGTATTGGTTTGCATCGCGGCGCGGTTTTTTCCATCGCCGTTAGCCAACAGACCCTTCCCGATAGGTTGGACAAGTTCCTGACGCTTGTCGACCTGTCCTTTGATCTCGATGGGCGCATCCTTCATCGCGACGGATTGGACTTCTCCCGTATCCTTTATTTCAAACGTTATCTCCTCGGCAAGGTCATAGGTCCGCGGAGACATCGTTTCGCGCAACGAGTAGGTGCCGGGTGCAAGATGTTCGATGCGGTGCGGCTTGTCGGATGAGGTCCAGGAGTCTATTTCGGTTTTATCGGGACCATATAAGGTGAGCTGTGCGCCTTTCACTTCCTGCTCTCCGCTTGCATCGACCTTGGAGATATCAACCTTGGTGTAATCGTCGGATACGTTAAGCCGTGCTTCCACAACGGGTGTTTTCTGGTCGGCATAGGTAAGGTCGACGATATGGTGCGCCCGGTCGAGCAAGAAGCCGGTCGGCGCTTGAGTCTCGACAACCTCGTAGCGTGCGGTGCCAGATCCCAGCGGGAGGTCGTCCGCGCGTGCTTCTCCAGTTTCATCCGTCGTGACGGTAGCGACAGTCTCACCGTCGAGCGCGGCAATGCTACCGTCGGGGCGCACGATATCACCCGAGGCACGGATCTCAAAGACGGCGCCCGCGAGGCTGCTGCCGTCTACGGCATCGGTTTTAACGATCCTGATGTTTCCGATCGCGGCGTGGTCATAATACGAGGCGATTGCAACGGGCGTTAGGTTCATGTCGGCGGGTATGTTTACCTTGATCTCTTCGCCGACAAGATAGGGCTCTTTGGCCGAGGTTTCGCGTACATAATAGGTGCCCGGCACGAGCGATTCGGGCAGTGTGACGGTCCCGGTCGCGTCAGTCGTAAAGGTGTCCATTACGTTATGTGCTGGATGCCAGCAAGTTTGTGAGACAGGTTTGTGATTGCTGTCGAAGAGTTGGAAGGTGAATCCGGCTAGGGGAACAGAAGCGCCTGTTTGGGCATCGCGTTTTACAATCTGGAGATGCGTCGACAGAGCGTGGTTGTCCACGATATATTGAAGCTCGGCGCCGTCGGAAATCTGATTGACCTCGACGGTCCATTCCCCTGCACGTTTAAAACCCTCGGGGACGGTTTCCGGAACCTCGCGAACCGTGTAGCCGGCGCGGTCGTACGGGATGGCTCCGTGGACACCGGCGGGTCGCTTGCCTGCGCCGAACCATGCTTCGGGCTGATCTTTGGTGGAGGCAAAGCCATAGATGTTTGTGGTCAGTGTGCCAACAACCTGCTGAGAGCTGTTGCTGACAACCTCAAAGACAACACCTCCTGCCGGCTGCTCCAGGCCGGATTGGTCGCTATTGCCGTAGTCCTTGAATTTGGAAATCTCAAGGTCAAACGCAATGGGGATATCGGAAACGCGCGATTCGATCTCGACCACGCCTGAATCGCCGAGTTGGTCGGCTCCAACGGTGTAAGACCAACTGTCACCGGAGGGCAAATAGCCCTCGGGCGCCTTCGATTCATAGATGGTAAAGGTTCCCAGGGGGACATCGGTGAGGGTAGCTCGACCGCTTTCATCGGTCCTGAGAGTTTGTGTCCATCCAGGGGTTGATTGCGATACGCACACGAATTCTGCTCCTGCGAGCGAAGCCCCAACTTGGGGGCCTGCATTCGTTGCGGCGTCGAGCTTTACAATGCGCAAGGTAATGGTGCCGGGTTGTTCATCAATGGTGACGTATCCGCCGTTATCCGTCGTGGTAAAGGCAATGCGATCGTGCAGGGGGATATAACCAGCTGGCGCTGTTGTCTCAACTAGGTAGTATGTCGTGTTGGGTAGGAGTGTTGCCTGCGCTCGACCGTTGCTGTCCATCTGGACGGTGCCGACACGCGCGCCGCTGGCGCTCTCAAAAACATCGAATGTTGCCCCGTCAAACTGATAAGTATTGTTTCCGCTGGTAATGGCAGCGTTTGCAGACTGCTTTTGGAAGGAAACAGAGACCGCCGGCAGTACATAGAGCATGTCTTGACGTTTGCTGCCGCCCGATACGGTTCCTATATAGCGCCGCGCGCGGTGCGGAGCGGCTTTGATGCTTCCTGATTTTGCGCTGTCGTGGAGCCACCGCGCAGCCGCCACGACTTCATTGTCGGCGGTAAAGTGCCCGCTCTTGGTTTTGCCCTGAGCGGTCGTGTAGGAGTAGGTGCCGTCGACATGGGTAGTGCCGTTGAGCATCCATACGGCAAGCTGGGTGGCGGCGCGGGCGCGATCGGGTGAAAGATGGTAACCGCCAAACGACGTGGCGGTAGGATATCCGTGACAAACGATTGCCGCGAACTCGTCGTCGAGCCACACCCAGCCTTGATCAAAGTTGAGCCATGGGCCGCCCGGCTTGGTGGGGCCGGGGCGCTCCTGGTTCATGCAGTAGGCAATCGAGGCGTCTTGAGCTTCATACTTGCCGATGAAGAAGGGCCCACAATCATCGCTAATAGTGCGGAAGCCGAGCTGGTCGTAGCCATCGACGGCAAATGCGGCTCCCGGTGCCAGACAGCCGAAAAGCAGGAAGAGGAGCAGGAGCAGCGGACCTGTTGCGATTGCGCTGTGGACAGAGTGCGTGGGTGCGTTGGACATGGCTGCTCCTTATCCCTCGTGCGCCGCACGGGGAGGCTGCGACGCGTAGGATGAGGCTACCCCCGAGGTTCATGCGGGTAAGTACCGGAGCCTGACCAAAAGCTTGCCCAATTCCTGACAAATTGAGCTCAAATACAACAATCAAGCAAAAGCGCAGGTAGAAGATAAGGTGAACAGGAAGTCAAAGGTCCTCGTCTCCACAATTGACGCGATTTTCAAACGAATCTCCACAGCTAAAACAAGCATCGCCACCCTTGTATCGAACAAGACAACCGCGTTATACTATCCCCCACATATGCGGGCATCGCCAAGTGGTAAGGCATCAGCTTCCCAAGCTGACACTCGCGGGTTCGAGTCCCGTTGCCCGCTCCATTCGAATTTCAGGCACGGTAACGTTTCGTTACTGTGCCTTTTTCAATAAAGTGCCGGGACTCGAACCCGACAGGGTGCGAGCGTTAAATAAACGCGAAGCGTTTATAGCGAGCAGGCAAGGTCGCCGATAGGCGACCGCAGCCGGTGCGGATTTGCGAAGCAAATACGCGGATGTCCCCATGCCCGCTCCAATTCCAAAATGTTAGGTTAATGCCTGCTGCCCATACTCGCACCCGCGCACGGTACAATGGTTGAGTTACGACCAACGTGCCAATAACCAAAAAGGAGCCGCTATGATCGATCGCTATACCCGCCCGGAGATGGGACATATCTTCTCCCTCGAGAACAAGTATGCCATTTGGCAGGAGATCGAGGTTCTGGCCTGCGAGGCCCAGGCGGAGCTCGGCAAGATCGGCATTTCTAAAGACGAAGCCCAGTGGATCCGCGACCATGCCAACTTTGAGAAGGCGAAGGTCGATGAGATCGAGGAGGTCACGCGCCACGATGTCATCGCCTTCCTGACCAACATGAAGGAATATATCGACGCCGATGTTCCCGAGGGCGAGCCCAAGCCTAGTCGCTGGGTTCACTACGGTATGACCAGCTCCGACCTGGGTGATACTGCTCTGTGCTATCAGCTTACTCAGGCGTGTGACCTGATTATCGAGGACGTCAAGAAGCTCGGCGTGATCTGCAAGCGCCGCGCCTTCGAGGAGCGCAATACGCTCTGCGCCGGACGCACCCATGGCATCCATGCTGAGCCGATGACCTTCGGCATGAAGTTTGGCTCTTGGGCATGGGAACTCAAGCGCGACCTTGATCGTCTTGAGGATGCTCGCAAGAACGTTGCCTTCGGTGCCATCTCCGGTGCCGTCGGCACCTACAGCTCCATCGAGCCGTTCGTCGAGGAGTACGTCTGTGAGCACCTGGGTCTGGTTCACGACCCGCTGTCCACGCAGGTTATCAGCCGCGATCACCACGCCTATCTTGCCGGCGTGCTTGCCACTACAGCGGCCACCTGCGAGCGCATCGCGACCGAGGTCCGCAACCTGCAGAAGACCGATACACTCGAGGCCGAGGAGCCCTTCCGCAAGGGCCAAAAGGGCAGCTCCGCCATGCCGCACAAGCGCAACCCCATCACCATGGAGAAGGTCTGCGGTCTGTCGCGCGTCGTGAAGTCCAACGCCCAGGTCGCCTTCGACAACGTCGCCCTGTGGCACGAGCGCGACATTTCGCACTCTTCCGCCGAGCGTGTCGCCCAGGCCGATAGCTTCATCGCGCTTGACCATATGTTCCAGTGCCTCATTCGCGTTATCGACGGCCTGCAGCTGTATCCGGCCCGCATGATGGCCAATCTCAACAAGACCCGCGGCCTCATCTTCTCCTCCAAGGTCCTGCTTGCCCTCGTCGATACGGGTATCACCCGCGAGGATGCGTACGCCATTGTGCAGGAGAACGCCATGGCCACCTGGCACGAGGTGCAGGATTGTGTCTCTGGCCCCACCTTTAAGGAGCGTCTCGAGGCCGATCCGCGCTGCACCGTCAGCCAGGAGAAGCTCGACGAGATTTTTGATCCGTGGGACTTCCTCACCCGCATCGATACGGTCTTCGATCGCCTGGAGCAGCTGAGCTTCGAGTAGGGTTAACCTAATTCGACCGCTTGCGGATGCATTTCAACCTTTGGCGCCTTGCCCGTCTTGGGCGAGGCGCTTTTTTTACTGTCGCATATGCGCCCGGGTAATAAAATGAACTCCGACTGCTGTTTCGATGAAAGGGGGCACGTGCCCAGACGCATCAAGCGGGCCACCATCGTCTCGTTTACGCTCATACTCCTTGTTGCCGTCTGTGCGGGCGCCCTGACGTATACCGTTCGAAGCAGTTCTTCCTCCTCGAATGAAGCCGATAGAGATCTCCCGGTGCTCAAAATCGGCGTTACGGATAACGACCCCTATGTGTATGTCGATACCACGGGCGATTACGCCGGTATCGATATCGACATCGCCCGCGAGGCCTGCAAGCGTGCGGGGCTCAAGCCACAGTTTGTCGATATTGACTGGAACGATCGCGACCGGCTGCTCAAAAACGGTGATATCGATTGCCTGTGGTGTGACTATTCTCCCTGTTATCGCGAGGATAAGTATTACTGGACCGAGCCGTATCTAACCGTGACGGTCTCGGTTGCCGCCAAGAAAACGAGTGGCATCAAGTCCTTGGCACATCTCGATGGAAGTAAGACCATTGCGGTGATTGCGGGTTCGGTGAGTGAACGCCGATTGCTTGCGGGGGATCTGGGGGTCTCGTCGGACGTTCAAATCAAATCATATGGCTCTGCCGAACTCTGCAAAGCCGCTCTAGTCAAAGGGTACGTTGACTGCTGGATGGCGGATGTCCAGTCGCTTGACCGACTCGTTGCTCAGTATCCCGGCGTTTACCGTGTGTTTGCCGACAATGTTATGACGGTTGACCTGGGCGTCGCGTTTGATGACAGCTATGAAGGATCGGTCGTAAAGGATCTCAATACCGCGCTGTTCGACATGGATCGAGATGGCACGATTGACCGTATTGTGGGCAATTACAAGACAGGAGCGACGACGGGCGGGCAAGGAGGAAATTCATGACAACTGATGAGCACCGCTTGAGTCGAAAGACTCTGAACGTCATAGCTGCCAGCGTTATTGTCAGCGCCGTCTTGTTAGGCCTGTTGTATACGGTTGGAACCCATCGCTGCCTCGAAAAAACGCTTGGGTTTGGCCAAGAAACCATGGTGTTTTTGGAGAACGCTTGCGAAAAATATGACCGCTACGAACAGGGGAGAAAAACCGAGGCGACGCACGATTTGCTCGCCGCGGTCGAATCGTTTGCGACGTTCTTGCCATCTGATCGCGTTGAGGTTAACGACGATCTTATCGAGCGATTTGTCCATGCCGAGAACCTTTCGGGGCTGATGGTCATGGACTCCGATGGCCATATGGTTGCCCACTACGACATCGATGGTCGCGATCCGCTTATGTTGTGGCGAGATGAGTTGGCCTGTTCGCCGGTCGCATCGATGTATCAAGGTTCCAAAGTGACCTACTCAACTGTCGATGAGCGCCGTGGTGTCGTTTTTGCCGTCTGTGCTGTTCCGTATGGCGACGGCGTTGCCCTGGCATACCGCTCACTTGTTTCCGATACGGCGGACGACTATTCATATGCCATAGCCGACGTGCTTTCGAACAGTACCTTCCACCAGGGTCCCACGGTGCTTGTTATGGAGGATGCGGAGATTGTCTCATCCAACAGTGCCGATGCTGACGTGTCGCTCGCCCGACTCCTCACCAGCGTAGGAGTTGAGTGGAAAGACGACGGCCTGACGCGCATCGAATATCGAGGAGACGAATGGTATGCCGTGCGTGCGGCATATAAGGACTACCGCCTGTTTGCGCTATATCCCAAATCTGAGGTCATGTCTGACAGGATTTCATTTGTCGCCGTCGGCGTCTTGGTGTGTCTTGCGTTTTGGGTCGTGGTGCTGTTGGCTCGAAATATCGTTGACCACCGCAATTTGGTCGAAAAGGATAAACAGCTCGGCATTATCAATGCCATAAGCGCCATCTACGATTCGACCTTCCTTTTGCATCTCGACACCCTCGAGATCGAGGGGATCAATATGTCGCCGGCGATAGCGAAGATATTTGCCGAGCACAGCGAGGCATATGACTTTATGGACACGGTCTGCCGGGATATCGTGAGCCCCGAAAGCCGCGAAGCGGTTGTGGGACTCGTAGATATAAGTTCGCTTCATGAACGTATGGAGGGCGTACCGTACTTGGCTGCCGAGGTGCGAGATTGTCGAGGCGCTTGGTACTCGCTACAGGTTGTCCCCCAGCATCGCGATGAGCAAGGCCGGCTGGAGTCGGTCGTCGTGGCGACGCACAACATATCGATGGTCAAGCATGCCGAGGAGCTGTCATATCAAGACAAACTGACGGGGCTTCGCAACCGCAACTATCTTGAATCGCGCGGAGATAGCCTGGTAAACGAGGACTTGCCCGTGAGCGTGATTATGTTGGACTGCAATTATCTCAAGCGGACCAACGACATCTATGGTCACGAGATGGGGGATGAACTGCTGCGACGGACGGCGTCCGTGCTGCGGCGGGTGGCTGGTGCGGATTATCTGCCGATGCGCCTTGGCGGCGACGAGTTTTTGCTGGTTTGCCCCCATACTGACAACGAGTCTGCGCTCGGGCTGGAACAGGATCTTCGTCTCGGTCTTGCCGCGGTAAGCGATGAGGTGCTGACAGTCAGTGCGTCGTTTGGCGTCGCGACGGCAGAGGCACCCGGTTATACACTGACCGAGATTTACCACATCGCTGACCACAACATGTATCAAGAGAAACGAAAAGTCCACGCTCGGGAAGCAGATTGCTAGTATTGCTACCGCCGGTTTGCGCATTGGGGAATGTTGAATCGGTGCCCGCGATACTTTATCGGTTCGGACGGGGATAATAGACGTCTGAAATTGCTTTACGAGAGGGGAACGCAATGATTAGTTTTGATTACAAGCCTCAGGGCGTATGCGCTCGCAATATCCACCTTGACCTGTCCGATGACGGCAACAAGGTGGTGGGCGTCGAGTTTACCGGTGGCTGCAACGGCAATCTCAAGGCTATCTCTAAGCTGGTCGAGGGTGCTCCTGCCGATCGCGTCATCGAGGTTCTCGCTGGTAACACCTGCGGTATGAAGAAGACTTCTTGCGCCGATCAGCTCACGCGCGCTATCGAGGCCGCTCGCGCCGAGATCGCCTAATGAGTATCGCCGACCAGATCAAGAACGGAATATCGCGCCGCGGCTTTGTGCTCGGAGGGGCTGCCGCGGGCGCTGCCACGGTGCTTGCCGGATGCTCAAAGAAAACGGGTACCAGCGACGACGCCGCTGGCGAGCCACAGGTTATCAAGGACGATTCGAAGATTGTCTCGATCACTGATGAGTACGAAGCTGTCGATATCGATCTTGAGCCCGCGGCCTCGTGGACGCTGCCGCTGGGCACGCTGCTGTACTACTGCGATGGCGACTATGCTGCCGCGATGATGGCGCCTGCTTCTGCCCTGCATGCCAATACGCTTGGTGTGCTCAACCTGGGCGATGGCTCGCTTACCACACTTATCGAGGATCCCGTTGAGGGAACCGGTTATGCGTTTTACGACGTTCGCGCGGGTGATGGCGTGTTCGCGTGGGTCGAGATGAACTTTGCCAATGCGTCTTGGAAACTCTATGCGCAAAACCTTGCAGGCTCCTCCCTTACCGGCAACGCTGTCGAGCTCGACCGCGGTGGCGAAAACTACGATCCGCCGCTCTTCACAGCGTATGGGTCGTCGGTCATCTGGTATAAGATGCCCTCGTCCGGCGGCAGCAAGACGAGTAACGATTCGTACTGCTACCGTCAGTCGCCCAGCGAGTCCAAGCCTGAGACTATTTGGAAGTCGACAGGGCGCTTCGCATCCGCCCCGCGTGTGAGCGACGGCATCCTGACCATCTCGCCCCGCGTGCACAATGATGAGGGCGTCTATTACGGTATGACGGCGATCGACCTGACTGACGGCAACAACACGAAGCGAGCTCAGCTGGTGCTTCCTTCGTCGGTTTCGCCTTTCGAGGCCGTGTATATGGGCGACACCTTCGTGTTCTCCATTGAGGCGACGTATAGCGGTGTGGGTAGCCTGGGCAATATGGGCACCTATATCGGTAACGAGGGTGGGCCGTACCTCTTCCTTTCGCGTGAGCCGCTCGCGTGCGCTGCGGGAAGGAAAAATAAATACCTGGTTAAAGTTCAGGCGTCGCATTTTTTGATTGACACTTCGGCCAAGACCTACGGCTCGCTTCTGTCGCCCGACCGAGCCTTGGAGTATGGCGATTATCCTGCTACGGCGGGTAAATCGAACTCGTTCTTAACGTACGCAACGGTGCGTAACAGCCAGGGAATTCCCGAGACGGTTACCGCTCGCCTGTTCTCTCTTTAGTCTCCGAGGGGTTAAAAAGGCGTCGACAGGGGAATAAACGCGTTGTGACTATGAGTACCGCCCGCCGAGCTGTCGCGCCCATGCGATACCCGGTGGGCTCAGGTGCGTTAAAATGAGCTTGTTCTTAGCTAATTGAGACAGGGGGGCCGTGTTATGGCTTCAGATGCAAAAAAGATTCTGCTGGTCGAGGACGAGAAGGCAATCCGTGACGCCGTCGCTGCCTATCTCGAGCGCGAGGGCTACTGGGTTGTTGGCGTCGGCGACGGCCAGTCCGCTATCGAGGAGTTCGAGAAGCACCAGTTCGACCTGGTTGTGCTCGACCTTATGCTCCCCAAGATTCCCGGCGAGCGCGTTTGCCGCACCATTCGCGACACCTCGGATGTCCCCATCATTATGCTGACGGCCAAGGGCGAGATCGAGGACCGTATTATCGGCCTCGAGCTCGGAGCCGACGACTACCTGATCAAGCCGTTCTCGCCGCGCGAGCTTGTCGCGCGCGTACGCGCCTTGTTCCGCCGTGCCCACCAGGCCGATGAGCCGGCCGTCGAGGTGCTCGACTTTGGCGATCTGGTCATTGACATCTCGGGCCACAAGATTTTGGTCGAGGGCAAGGAAGTCGACCTGACGGCTTCCGAGTTCAAGCTGCTCACCACGCTTGCCCGTCACCCCGGCCGCGTCTACAACCGCATGGAGTTGGTCGAGAAAGTGCTCGGCTACGACTTTGAGGGTTACGAGCGCACCATCGACAGCCACGTGAAGAACCTTCGCGCCAAGCTGGGCGACGACCCCAAGAAGCCCAAGTGGCTTTACACCGTTCACGGTGTCGGCTACCGCTTCGAGGCTCCGACCAAGACCGATAAGTCGGACGAGAAATAAAGGAAATCACATATGACACCTGCGCGCTTTGAAATCGGGCAAAAGCATAAGCAGGAGAACGAGGCGGGTTCCAAGGCTAGTTGGAACACGCCTCGTTCCGATTCACGGCCAACGATGAGCTATCCCTCGCGCATGGCCCTGGCTTTTGCCCTGACATCGCTCATGACGGTACTGGTGCTGGTGGGCGTTGTCTCCGTTGTGTGGGGCACGGTTTTTACGGATTACACGCGCTCCAATATTGTCGAAATCGCCAATTCCGCAGCCGAAAAGCTTGCGACGTCGTACGAGGAAAACGGCAATTGGACCGCGGGGGAGTTGCGTGCGGTCGCGACATCGAGCTTGGTGTCCGACGATCTTGGCATGCAGGTTGTCAATAAAAAGGGCGTCATCGTCTACGACGACTCGTGGCCCTCGGCAAGCGCTACTGCCGATGTGCGCGAAAATCAGGCGACGACCGACGGTACGAGCGGAAAGAAGGCATCGCACAGCCCAGTCTCGTCTGCTCCCACCGATTCCAATAGTGTTGCCAACGTTGAGATCGTGACGTCCTCCGGCGAGCACGTGGGTCAGGTCAAATTGTGGGCGATTGGCTCCGATGCCCTGCTCACCAAGGCAGACTCAGCATTCAGAGAGAAGACCTTTAACGCCATGGCCCTTGCTTCGGTTGTTGCAGTTTGCATTTCGGTCGTTATCGGATCACTCGTGTCGCGCATGCTCACCAAGCCGATTCACCGTATTACCAGCACGGCCAAGCAAATTCGCGATGGCGATCTGTCTGCTCGTACGGGCTTGCGCGGCGATGACGAGATCGATCAACTGGGCGAGACATTCGATGAGATGGCCACTTCGCTCGAGAAGGATATGAAACACGAGAAACGTTTGACCTCGGACGTTGCACACGAGCTTCGCACGCCGCTTATGGCCATGCTCGCAACGGTCGAGGCCATGCAGGATGGCGTATATCCTACCGACGATGAGCACTTGGAGACTGTTGCTTCCGAGACGCGTCGCCTGGCTCGTCTGGTGCAGCAGATGCTCGACCTGTCGCGCATGGAAAACAGCACGGCTCCGCTCAACCTTGAGCCGGTGGACATGGTTCCTTTCGTGCGCTCCATCGTCAATGCCCAGGAGCGCCTGTTTGTCGACCGCGATCTGCGCTTGCGCTTTGTTGACGAGACCCAAGGTCACGACGATGTCGTCGAAGCCGATCCCGACATGATCACACAATGCGTCATCAATCTCATGAGCAACGCCATGCGCTACACCCCCGAGGGCGGTTGGGTCGTGGTGTCGGTGCTCAGTGACCGCAAACACGTCAGCGTCGCCGTTTCTGATACCGGCATCGGTATTGCCAAGGATGACTTGTCGCGCATCTTCGGCCGTTTTTGGCGCGCCGATGCCAGCCGTGCCCGTGAGGCGGGCGGTCTGGGCGTGGGCCTCGCCGTGACTAAACAGATCGTCGAGCGACATCATGGCTACATTTCCGTGGAGTCGGAGCTTGGAAAGGGTACGACTTTTACGATTCATCTGCCTCGCGAGCACACGGCGGACGCGGCATCTACTACAATGGAGCACTAGCTTTTCGCTATTCGGTGAAGGAGGGGTTTCGTCCCTGCCGCTCCGAGTTTGCGAAAACGTGCGGGAAAGAACCCGCATTACTGTCGTATTTTGGTAAGGAGTGACTCACGTGACAACGATGGAGCGTCGTCCGGATTCCCGTGGCAAGGTTCGTGATATCTACGATGCCGGTGAAAACCTGCTGATGGTCGCCACCGACCGCATTTCTGCGTTCGACTTTATTCTCCCCGACGAGATTCCGTTTAAGGGAGAGGTGCTCAACCGCATCTCGGCATTCTGGTTCGATAAGTTTGCCGACATCGTCCCCAACCATCTCGTTTCCATCGACCCGGCGGATTTCCCCGAGGAGTTTGCTGAGTATCGTGACTACCTCGCCGGCCGCGCCATGCTGGTTAAGAAGGCCCAGACGATTCCTATCGAGTGCATCGTCCGCGGCTATCTGACCGGTTCGGGCAAGAAGACCTACGACGAGAATGGCACCGTCTGCGGCATCCAGCTGCCTGAGGGCCTGACCGAGGCTTCCAAGCTTCCCGAGCCGCTGTTCACGCCGTCCACGAAGGCCGAGATCGGTGACCACGACGAGAACATCTCGTTCGAGCGTTGCTGCGAGATCGTGGGCGAGGACATCGCCACGCAGATTCGCGACCTTTCCCTCAAGATCTACAAGGCTGCCGCCGAGTATGCAGCGACCCGTGGCATTATCATTGCCGACACCAAGTTTGAGTTTGGTGTTATCGATGGCAAGGTCACGCTGATCGACGAGTGCCTCACGCCCGACTCCAGCCGTTTCTGGCCCGCAGCCAGCTACGAGGAGGGCAAGATCCAGCCTAGCTACGACAAGCAATTCGTCCGCAATTGGCTCAAGGCCAACTGGGATATGACGGGGGAGACCCCGCATCTGCCCGCCGGGGTCATCGATGGCACGTCCGAGCGCTATCGCGAGGCCTTCCAGATCATCACGGGCTCCCAGTTCACAAGCATGAAGGAGAATGCGTAAGTGAGTACCCGCAGCGCCACGAACAAGCGCACGCAATCCCGCGAGGTTACCGGGGTTGCGCGCAAGTCCGCCGCATCCGCTAAGCCCGCCCGTCAGGCAGCGAGCTCTGTTCACGTCGTGCCGGCATCATCCAAGGCACGCCGCAAAGAGCTCGAGAAGGGCGAAAACCTGGAAGGCCTTTCCAAAGAGGAAAAGCGCGCCCGCAAGGCCAAGCAGCGCGCCCGCGAGGATCGCATCTACACGGTGTCGAATATCCTTCTCAAGCAGGATGAGGACTACACCAAGCGCCGCCGTATCTGGTGGGCCGTGCTCGCCATCGGCATGGTGCTCGTCGTGGCAATTGGGGCTTCGCTCTACTTCGCTCCCGGCGGCACGGTGTCCAGTCCTGTTCAGATGGTCGGCATCGTTTTGTCCTATGTCATCATCCTGGGTGACTTTATCTATGACTTCGCTCGTATTCGTCCCTTGCGCAACATGTACCGCGCGCAGGCCGAGGGCATGTCCGAGAACAAGCTCAACGCTCTTATCGAGCGCGCAGCTGCCGAGGAGGACAAGAAGGACTCCAAGAAGAAGTAGCGTTTGCATGCATACTTATCGCTAAGATATAGGCGCGTCGTTTTTGCGGCGCGCCTTTTTACTGTTCTATAGATAGATGGAGTGGCACATGATTCGAGCTGCCCTGACGGTCGAAGAGGCTCTGGAGGGTATGAAGGCCCTGGAGCCCAAGATTAAAAACTACGCGCGCCTGATTGTTCGCAAGGGCGTAAACGTCAAGCCCGGCCAGGAGGTTGTCGTTCAGTCTCCGGTTGAGTGCGCGCCGTTTGCGCGCGTGGTGGTCGCGGAGGCTTATGCCGCCGGTGCCGGTCACGTGACGGTTATTTGGGCCGATGACGCCGTGACGAGGCTCACGTACGAGCATGTCGAGAAAAGCTATTTTGAGCAGACGCCCGAGTGGAAGCGCCTGCAGCTTGATTCACTGGCCCAGGATGGTGCCTGCTTTATCTTTATCGAGGGTGCGGACCCTGCCGCTCTTAAGGGCATCGATCCCGCTAAGCCTGCTGCAGCTTCTAAGGCAAGGAACACGCAATGCAAGGTCTTCCGCCGCGGACTGGACTACAACATCAACCCGTGGTGCATCGCCGGCGCGCCGGTCGTGGCTTGGGCGCACGAGGTGTTCCCGGGAGACACCGATGAGGTTGCAATCTATAAGCTGTGGAATGCGATTCTGCACACCGCGCGCGCCGATGGCCAGGACCCAGAGAGCGACTGGGAACTCCATGACGCCGCATTCGAAAAGAACCTGCGTTTCCTGAACGACAATCGTTTCGACTACCTGCATTACACCTCGGCAAATGGAACCGATCTGACGATTGGCATGACGAAAGGTCACGAGTGGGCCGGCGGCAAGGGCAAGACGCCCGATGGACACCCTTTCTTCCCCAACATTCCCACCGAGGAAGTCTTCACCTCGCCTGATCGTATGCGCGCCGACGGTATCGTGTACTCGGCCATGCCGCTCATTCACCACGGTAACAAGGTCGACGATTTTTGGATTAAGTTCGAGGCCGGCCGCGTAGCGGACTACGATGCCCGCGTGGGCAAGGCGACGCTTGCGAGCATCATTGACACCGATGAAGGTGCCGCTCATCTGGGTGAGGTCGCGCTTATCTCCAAGAACACGCCGATCCGTGAAAGTGGCGTTCTGTTCTATGACACGCTCTATGATGAGAACGCCAGCTGCCATCTCGCGCTGGGTGTCGGTTTCCCCGAATGCATCGAGGGTGGGTATGACATGTCCAAGGAGGAGCTCCTGGAGCATGGCGTTAACGTCTCGAGCACGCACGTCGATTTTATGATCGGCACGGACGATATCGATATTACGGGCATTACGCCTGATGGACGTGAAGTTGTGATTTTCCAGAACGGCCAATGGAGTTGGGAATAGCCCCAGACCGTGGTACAATGCCACCCGCGGGCCGTTAGCTCAGCTGGCAGAGCAGGGGACTTTTAATCCCAAGGTCCAGGGTTCGAACCCCTGACGGCCCACCATAGAATAGAAAAGCGACTGGCGGATGCCGGCCGCTTTTTTGTTGCCGCGACATGGGTTCGAACCCGAAAGGGCGCGGAGCTGAGTAAACGCGTGAGCGTTTGCCAGCGCAGCGCGCAAGGCGCGAAGCGCCGCAGCGGCCGTCTGCAGAGCAGGCCGAACCTCTGACGGCCCACCCAAAGAAAGGAAAACGAAATGAAAACAGATAGATACGGAATTAGCGGCAGCACATTAAAGATAATAGCAGCCATTTCGATGGTTCTCGATCATGTAAGCAGGATCGTCCTGACCAATGGAATCATGACTCACGCATCGTACAATCAGATATCAGACGAACAGTGGGCGATTCTAAGCGAGGCTTCGGATGTGCTTCATGTTCTTGGCAGAATTGCATTTCCCTTATTTTGCTTTTTGATAGTTGAGGGATTTTTGCATACTCATGACATAAAGAAGTACCTGCGAAATATGCTTGTCTTCGCAATCATTGCGGAGCCCATATACGATTTCGTTCAAACCGGGCAACTATTTGACCTTCGGCAACAAAATGTTATGTGTGAGCTCCTGCTTTGCTTGGTCTTTTTGATTATTCTGGAAAAGATACAAAGTCTTTCAAAATGGAAAAGGTACATCGCAGAAACTGCTCTGATTGTTTTGACAGCACTGGCAGCTGAATACACCAAGCTGGATGGCGGTGTGTATGGCATTCTGCTTGTGGCTGCATTCTATTTATTCCACGACAGCAAGGCCAAGATGTTCTTTGCTGCAGTATGCGCAGTGCTCCTTTCGTCATGTCATATAGTTGGCGGCGGATTCGAGTTTGCTACAGCTAATGTATTTAATCCTGATGTTGCTGCCGCGGTCGTTTCGTTGCTGCTTATCAATCTTTATAATGGCAAGCGAGGGCTGAAGCTGAAATATTTCTTCTACATTTTCTATCCGGCACATCTTGCTCTGCTTTATGGTGTCTCACTTATTGTTTTGAACTGTCTTTAAAAACTCTCAAACAAGTCTCTGAAAGCAGAAACAAATTGACCCTAAGACTGCTTGTGAATTTCCGGAAGACCTGAGAGGTGCGAGGATAGGCAACGAGGGCTGCAGAAAGATGCTTCTCAGTTCTCTGGCGAATCGCACGTATCTGCATGAGGATCACTTCCACACACTCATTAATAACAGTGATAAACACGGCAGATCCTCAAAACATGAGGCTGCGGAGGTCGAACGATGCTTCGAAAGCATGAATGGCAGCGAGAAAATGAGTTCGGAAGCACCCTCTGGATGCTCCAGCAAAGAACAGAAGGCGATCGGCTCCGGCTGGTCGCATTTTTGTTGCCGGTGCACGGGCTCGAACCCGAACTTGTCTATATATAAGAACGCTTGGCGAACAAAACCTGCCTTTTACCGACGGGAAACAAATAGGTGATGCTTTTGGAGTAAAGTGGCGCTCCAGAGATGACCGATGCCTTAACACCTATAAACCAGCTGGTCATCGCCAATATCAGAAGCTCTTGCTTCGAATACGGCCTCAGTGAAGCAACTGAGGGTTCTATTCATTTGTGAACAAAATATGGAGTGCTGGATTCCCGCCCCCGGCGCCCCTCCGGTCTGGCAATATATCTCCTTGCCGCGCGGCCCGGTCGGACCGGATGAG
>URBS01000003.1:0-45000 GCA_900546085.1 uncultured Collinsella sp. | reverse complement strand
TGCCCGGATGCGACACTCGGAAGTGTCCATCCTCGCAGTATCCGGTTCTCAAGGTGCACGCCCCGCGGCTCATCCGGTCCGACCGGGCCGCGCGGCAAGGAGATATATTGCCAGACCGGAGGGCCCCGGGGGGCGGGAATCTGGGCGTACACATTCCCTACACAATTTGGGATCCGACTAACGTTTGCCAGCCGTTAACTACCGCTCGCCGAGCATCTCTTTATATAAGGCAGTCTCATGGTTAAAGCGGATACGTTCCCCTAGCTAAAGCACAGCCAGCATCGAGCAACTCATCACGCTCTTCCACTGAGAACCCCTCGGCGTAGACGCGCACCACTGGTTCGGTCCCGCTAGGACGGACCAGCAGCCACGTATCATCCTCGAATGCTAAACGCAAGCCATCCATATGACTAACGTTTTGCGGTACCTTGCCACAAATCGACTTGGGGTTTACGCCCGGCAGCAGGGTTCGTAACGTTTCGGCATCTTCGGCCTCAAGGCGCAAATCGCGTCGACCGTAACTCGTCTTACCAAATCTGTCCTCGAGTTGGTCGACCAGAACGCCCAAAGGCGCGTCCGTCTTTGCCATAAGCTCACACAGAATCAGACAGGCGAGGATTCCATCGCGCTCGGGCATATGCGCGGCGATGCCGATACCACCGGCTTCTTCGCCGCCTATGAGGACGCCACCCTTCTTCATCTCTGCCGCTATATATTTGAAACCGACTGGTTTGACGGTCACGCGGCAGCCAAGCGCCTCGGCAATGCGACGCACGAGCGTCGAGCACGAAAGATTGACGACGACGCGCCCCTCCAAATTACGAAATTGAACCAAGTCGCCCAAAACGAGCGCCATGATCTGATGCGGATGTATATATCTGCCGCGCTCGTCAACCGCGCCGATACGGTCGGCGTCGCCGTCGGTCACCAGGCCAGCGCAAGCTCCGTCCTCGATAACCGTATGCTCGCAAGCGTCCACCCACGGCTCAACGGGGTCGGGGCAGATATCCTCTTGGTCAGGCGCCTGCCCGGCGTGAATCTCGTGCACCTCAACGCCAAGCTCGCGCAGCAAGTCGGCTAGATAGCCCTGGGCTGCGCCGCCCATGGGGTCAACAACCACGCGCAGGTGCGCGGCGCGGATGGCTTCGGCATCGACAAACGATGCCACCGCTTGCATATAGTCAGGAATGATATCCGCGGTGCGATATTGCCCCTCGATCCCCATTGGCTCGGGAGCCATGGTCTCTTCGAGCTCTTCGATGACATCCTGGTTGGCGGTCGAGCCGTCACCCATGCGAATCTTGAGACACAGATAACCCTGCGGATGATGGGACCCCGTCACCATGAGCGCGCCGCACGCCTCACCGTCATAAGCCGCCGCCCACGTAAGAGCAGGGGTCGGAACAGGTCGCGAAGCGAGCACGGCGTCTAGCCCGTGCGCTGCTAGCACACCCGCCGCAAGCTCAGCGAACTCGCGCGCCAGGGGCCGAGTGTCGAACCCTATATATACCGTTTTGCCCGGATTAGTCTTTTGCCACAACTCGCCGACGGCATCGGCGATACGGGCAACGTTATCGGCAGTGAAGTCCTCATCGACGCGAGCGCGCCAACCGTCAGTTCCAAAATGAATTATCGCGCACACGCGCAGACACCTCACAGTGTTTGGATCATGGTACGCATGAGGTATACCCGCGATACACACTCGGCAACCTGCCGGCACCAGCATTCACCATTTGGGCAAATGCTGCCGAGGACATGCAAGCAATAAAAAAACCGCCCCGTATGGAGCGGTTTTGCCCTTTATATATCGAGCGCCTCGGCCATCGCTGCCGTAGTGATTGCCGTGGTTCCACAGCAACTGCCCACCATTGCGGCACCGGCATGTCTCCATTCGATGCATGCGCGCGCGAAAGCTTCGGGGTTCTCGTGCCATACGGGGCCACCCTGAGTCTGGACCGGATCGCCCACGTTGGGACGCACCGTGACGGGAGTAGTCGCCGATGCAACCATCCTGGGCACCGCCGCGTTCGCGGCCGCAAGCGAACAGCAATTAACACCAACCGAGTTTGCGCCGTGTTTTTCGGCGTACAAAACGGCTGCCTCGATATTGAGGCCATCGCCCAACAGGTCGCCTTTGTCATCAACGACAAAACTCACCAGGACAGGCATGCCGTCAGCGGCATCTCGAGCGCCGGCAAGCATGGGCTGCAAATTACGGATAGACGTCACCGTCTCGATCAGCAGACCATCAACACCAGCATTGAGTAAGGCGTGCGCCTGTTCGCGCGCAATGCCTCGGATTTCACGATACTCGGCAGAGTCCTCGGCAAACCACTCAATACCGATCGGACCCATCGAGCCCAGCAGCAGCTGAGGGTGCGCCTGGCGGGCATCGTCGACGGCCCCGCGATTGACCTCCGCCACGGACGGCGCAATCTGGTCGTGCGTGAGGGCATAGCTTGATGCCTGAAAGGTATTGGTAATGAGTACCTGCGCGCCGGCGGCGACATACAAGCGATGGATACGAGAAACGGTCTGCGGCTCTGCCAGATTCCAAAACGCCGGTGGAATATCGGCGGCATCGTACTCACTCAACAGAACACTGCCCATGGGGCCCTGCGCCAACAAGGTCTCGCTCGACAAGCGGCGCGTAAGTTCCTCGGCACCAAAGCGGTTGTAATAACTCGTATCCATATATATCCCGCTATTCCTCGACGCTGATTCCCTGCTTTTCGAGATAGGCGAGCCAGCGGCTCATCGTGTCCTCGGATAGCGCATGCTCCATCATGCAGGCCTCGGAATCGGCTCGCTCAAATTCGACACCGAGCTCCTGAACCAAAAACGTGCGGATGAGGCGATGACGGTACCAGATAGCCGTGCCAACCTCGCGGCCGCGATCGGTCAGGATTACCTTGCCATAGTGCGATTGCTCGACAAGCTCGGATGCCTTGAGCGCCGAAACCGCTTTATTGACCGATGCCTTGGAGACGCCAAGGCGCTGCGCGATGTCGACCGATCGCACGCCGTTGGTTTCCCCCTCTTCGCTTTCAATGCGAACCATGCACTCCAAGTAGTCTTCGTTCGCCACCGTCAGATGTAGTTCGCGCGAGCTATTTGTCGTATCCATGATCTTCCGTCCCTTCTGCATTCAATGGCTGATTCTACCCCATCCAAGCGTCGCGGTATGCCGTGGCATACCGTGCTAGAGTTCTTGTTGCACACGACGACCAAGATTGGAGCGGTCTTTATGGAAAACACCACCACGAACCCCGATGTCCTCGAGCGCTTTTTGCGCTACGTCCAGATCAACACGCAGTCCGAGGATGCAAACTGCGACCAGGTACCCTCGAGCGCCGTTCAGTTTGACCTTGCCAACGTGCTGGCTGAAGAGCTGCGCGAGCTTGGTGCGGAAGATGCCCACGTGACCGAGCACGCCTATGTCTGCGCGCATATCCCCGCAAGTGCGGGCGCTGAGGACAAGCCCGCCCTGGGTCTGATCGCCCATCTCGACACCACCGAAGTTGCACCGGGCGCCGGCGTGAAGCCACACATCGTACACTACGAAGGCGGCGACCTGGTCTGCGGCACGGTTGACGGTGAGCCCGTTGCCATGAGCACTGCCAAGCTTCCCGCCCTGAACGACCTCGCGGGTGAGGACCTGGTCTGCAGCGATGGCACCACGCTGCTGGGCGCGGACGACAAGGCAGGCGTCGCCGAGATCATGTCGCTTGTCGCGCGTATCGCTCAGGACCCCTCTCTGCCCCATCCCGCACTCGGCATTTGCTTCTGCCCTGACGAGGAGATCGGTCACGGAGCCGAGCTGTTGGATATCGATACCTTTGGCTGCAAGTACGCCTACACGGTCGACGGCGGCCCCATCGGCGAGCTGGAGTGGGAGTGCTTTAACGCCGCCGAGGCGACCGTCCGCTTTGAGGGCCAGTCCATCCACCCGGGCGACGCCAAGGGCCGTATGGTCAACGCAGGCAATCTGTTCTGCGACTTCAACGCGTTGCTCCCCTACGTGCAGCGCCCGGAGTATACGGAAGGCTACGAGGGCTTTTATCACCTTGAGGGTGTATCTGCAACCGTCGACCACGCCACGGCGCGCTACATCGTCCGCGACCATGACGCCGCCAAGTTCCAGCAGAAACTCGACCTTATTGATGCCGCCGCCTCGATGCTCAACCAGCGTCTGGGTGAGGAGCGCGTGACGGTCGAGATTAAGCAGCAGTATCGAAATATGGCCGAAATCGTTCGTGACTATCCCGAGCTTATTGATGTTGCCAAGGAAGCCTACCTTGCCTGCGGCGTTGAGCCCCAAGTGCTGCCGATTCGCGGCGGCACCGACGGCGCGCAGCTGTCGTTCCGCGGTCTGCCCTGCCCCAACCTTTCCACTGGCGGCTATTGCTATCACGGCGTCAACGAGTTCGTCCCGGTCAGTTCGCTCGTCAAGATGACCGACGTGCTCCAGGAGCTCGTCGCCCGCTTTGCATAAGCCTGGCTGCACAAGTCCAAAAGACGAATCGCCCCGTCCTCAACCGAGAACGAGGCGATTTTTTGCTGCAATGAGAACAGGTTGACGCACGCCAGCCTCTTAACGCAAGGAGTGTCCCAAACTGCCGGCACAAAAGGAACGTCCCCAAGTGCCAAGTGTTCCGGCAACGCCGATGTTTTGGCGCGGACAGCGAAAACCCGCCAGAGCGAGCAAGGTGCCTTGAAACAAGGCGGCATTGATCTTTTGATCATGCCGCCGAAGTTGAAAGGCAGATTGCCGCTCTGGCGGGTTTGCAGCGTCAACTGGTTACGCGGGCTGGTAAGCCCGCGTAACCCTAGTAGTTGGCTTCGTAGCCGTTGCCGTCGCCGGTGGGCTCTTCGTAATAATCTGAGCTGTAATCCGAATCGTCCGAATAGTTTGAATCGTCCGAGCTTTCCGACGAACCGGCCGTACCGTAGGCGTAATCGTCAGATGTATGGTTGCTCAAATCACCGATTGTGGAGCTGGTTCCGTCGGATAGGCCCATGGTGTTGGGTCCCTTGGGATCTTTGCCGGCATCGACGCGCGCCATCATCTCCTTAAGCTCGTCCTCGTAGACAAAGACATAGCTCTGGCCGTCGATCATGGTGGTTTCATCTGCGTAGGAAGGCAGATTCGCCGAATAGATGCCATCGACATCCATGCCGCGCATAGCGTTAACCGTGGAAACGATATCCTGAACGCTCATATCGGTTACGAGCATATCGGACAGCGAATTAACCAGGCCAAAGATCTTCGTGGCATCGAAGTTATTGAGAATCTGGTTGGCAAGTGCGCCAAGCACCTGACGCTGGTGGCGCATGCGCGTGTAATCGCCGTCGGCATAGGTGTAGCGGCAGCGGGCATAGGTAAGGGCGGTGGCACCGTCCATATGCTGCTGGCCAGCGGTAATCTTAATATCCAGGTGCTCGGGGTCGTCAACATCATCGGTTGCGTTAATGTCGATACCGCCAACCGAATCAATCAGCGCCTGCATACCGTCGAAACTGACCTCGGCATAGTGGGAAATCTGAACACCGCACAGCTCGTTGACCACCTCGACCATGGCTTCGGCGCCGCCAACGGTATGGCAGGCGTTGATCTTCATGGTCTCGCCCTTGTACACGACCTTGGTATCGCGCGGAACAGAAATGAGCGTCGCCTGCTTTTGCGTGGGGTCGATGCGTGCCAGGATAATCGAGTCGGCACGATACGTATCCTCGCCCGGACGGCCGTCGGTACCAAGAAGCAGCACGTAGAACGGATCCTTTGCCTCATCGGTGTCAACCAGAACCCGACGCAGATTGTCGGTAATGACATTAGAATCGCCGAGCTTGCCCATAATGGTGGCAAACCACAGGCCGGCAGCGGTAGTGGCACTCAACAGCACGCCAAGCACGACAATGAGCGCGACGTGACGAATCGTGTGGCTACGACGACGTTGGCGAGCGCGCTCGGAATAGCGAGCCACGTTATCGCGACTGTAGATCTTGGCCTGCGCACCAGTTGAGGGTCTTCGGGTGGTGGTATCTGCGAGGGGCTTTTTATTAAACATAGGCAACCTGTATTAGTAGATGACGGGATCGGGGACGGTAGCATGCTCGACATGCGCGCCGAGCGCCTGCAGCTTTTCGACAAACTGCTCGTAGCCGCGCTTGATGTGATGGATAGCCGAAACCTCGGTCGTCCCGTCGGCGATCAAGCCCGCTACGACGAGGGCCGCTCCGCCGCGCAGATCGGGCGAGGTAACCTGTGCACCCGAGAAGCCCTTGACGCCATGAATCATGGCATGATGGCTCTCGATACGAATGTCGGCACCCATGCGCACCAGCTCAGAGGCAAACATAAAGCGATTCTCGAAGATGTTCTCGGTAATAACGGAACTGCCGTCGGCAAGGGCGGAGAGCACCATAATCTGCGCCTGCATGTCGGTCGGGAAACCGGGGAACGGAAGCGTCTGGATGTCGACCGGCTTGATACGCTCGGCACGGTTCACATGGACGCCATCCTCGACGCGCTCGCAGTCGATACCCATGAGCTCCATCTTCTTGAGCACCATGCCCAAATGAATGGGGCAAAAGCCCGTGACATCGACACCGCGATCGTCCGCCATCAACGCACCGGCAACGATAAAGGTACCGGCCTCGATGCGGTCGCCCACCACGCGATGGATAACGGGATGGAGCTCTTCCACGCCTTCGATAGTCACGACGGGCGTACCGGCGCCAACAATCTTGGCGCCCATCTCGTTGAGCATGTTAGCGAGATCGACGATCTCGGGCTCGCGGGCGGCATTGTCGATAACCGTGGTGCCCTGTGCGCGCACAGAGGCCATGATGAGGTTCTCGGTCGCACCGACGCTGGCGAACTCGAGCGTGACGGTGGTACCGCGCAGACCTTGGGGCGCATTAGCGTTGATGTAACCGTGGGCGGTATCGAACTCAACGCCCAGGGCCTCAAGACCAAGAATGTGCATATCGATCTTACGAGCACCCAGGTTGCAGCCGCCCGGCATGGCAATTTTGGCGCGATGGAAGCGGCCCAGCAGGGGCCCCATGACGGCGGTGGAAGCGCGCATCTTGGCAACGAGCTCGTAGGGGGCCTCCCATGAATCGACCTGAGAGGTATCAATCTCGAGCGTGTGCTCGTCGAGAACATCGATCGTAGCGCCCATGCCCTTGAGCACCTTGCCCATCACGTGGACATCGGAAATATCGGGCACGTTCTGCAGCGTCGTCTTGCCCGGCGCCAGAAGCGTTGCCGCCATGAGTTTGAGCGCGGAGTTCTTGGCGCCCGAGACGGGCACGGAGCCTCCGATGGCGTGGCCACCCTCAACGCGGATAATATCCAAGGTCTACCCTTTCAAAAAGCATGCCCGGGGTGGCTGGGCCATCCCGGGCATGATGTGTTCGCAAATGGTCGAACGCTAAATCGTTTGACTATTGGGCAAGCTTGAGCTTACACCATGCGATTTCATTATAGAGGTAGGCGCGGCGTGCATCATCCTCCGACAAATTACCCAGCTTCTCTTCAAAACCTTGAATATCAGCTTTAAGCTTGTCGGCATCGACGGTCGCCAAATCGCAAGCGCGCTCGGCGAGAACGGTCACGACATCGTCCGCAACCTGGGCATAGCCGCCGGCCACGGCAAACGTGTGGTCGACAGTGCCCATGGCCTTATCGGAAACGCGAACGTAACCGCGGTCGATCGTGCAAATCTCGCTGGAGTGAGCAGGCAGGACGCCAAACTCGCCATCCGTGGACGGAATCGACACAAACGCAGCGTCGCCCTCATAGGCGCAGCTCACGGGGCACACGATGCGGATACGCATAACCTACTTCTCCCCCATCTTGCGGGCGCGCTCGCGCACGTCCTCAATCGTGGAAGCATAGCGGAAAGCCTGCTCGGGCAGGTCATCGGCCTTGCCGTCGACAATCTCGGCGAAAGAGCGGACGGTATCCTCGACGCGGACGTAGACACCGGGGTTGCCGGTGAACTTCTCGGCGACGTGGAAGGACTGCGAGAGGAACTGCTGAATCTTACGGGCACGGTTGACCGTAAGGCGCTGCTCCTCGGACAGCTCGTCCATACCCAGAATGGCGATGATGTCCTGAAGGTCGGAGTACTCCTGCAGGAGCTCCTGGACCTTGACGGCGACACGGTAGTGCTCCTCGCCGACGATCGAGGGATCGAGAGCGTCGGAGGAAGATGCGAGCGGGTCGATAGCCGGGAACAGGCCGAGCGACGAAATGCTACGCGAAAGAACCGTGGTGGCGTCGAGGTGCGTAAACGTCGTGGCAGGCGCAGGGTCGGTCAGGTCGTCGGCGGGGACGTAGACAGCCTGGACGGAGGTAATGGAGCCCGTCTTGGTCGAGGTAATGCGCTCCTGGAGGTCGCCCATCTCGGTTGCCAGCGTGGGCTGGTAACCAACGGCGGACGGCATACGGCCCAGCAGTGCGGAAACCTCGGAACCTGCCTGGGAAAAGCGGAAGATGTTGTCGATGAACAGCAGAACGTCCTGACCACGATCACGGAAATACTCAGCGGTGGTAAGGCCGGCCAGTCCGATGCGCAGACGCGCTCCGGGCGGCTCGTTCATCTGACCATAGACCAAGCAGGTCTTGTCGATAACGCCAGACTCGCTCATCTCGAGGAACAGGTCGGTGCCCTCGCGGGTACGCTCGCCGACGCCGGTGAACACCGAGGTGCCGCCGTGCTCCTGGGCGAGGTTGTTGATGAGCTCCTGAATCAGAACGGTCTTGCCGACGCCGGCGCCGCCGAACAGGCCGGTCTTGCCGCCACGGATGTAGGGCTCGAGCAGGTCGACGGCCTTGATGCCGGTCTCGAAGATCTCGGTCTTGGTGGTGAGCTCGTCGAAACGGGGCGCTGCATGGTGGATGGGGTAGAACTCCTCCACCTCGGGCATGGGCTTGCCGTCAACGGGCTTGCCCATGACGTTCCAAATGCGGCCGAGCGTCTTGGGGCCAACGGGCATCTTCATGGGCTCACCGGTATCGGTGGCGATGAGGCCGCGCTGCAGGCCGTCGGTCGAGGACATGGCGACCGTGCGGACGACGCCGCCCGGAAGCTGGCTCTCGACCTCGAGGATCGTGCTCAGATGACCGATCGGGGTCTCGGCCTCGACCGTGAGCGCGTTGTAGATCGGGGGCACCGCGCCGTCAAACTTGACGTCGACGACAGGGCCGATGATTCGCACGATGCGACCATCACCGGCAGTCGTCTTCTTGGTGGCTTCCTCGACCGCAAGCTTTACGGTGTTATTAGCCATTACTGTTCCTCCAATGCTGAGGCTCCGCCGACGATCTCGTTAATCTCGGTCGTGATCGAAGCCTGGCGCACGCGACTATACGTGCGGGTAAGGGTCGAGATGATCGCGGTGGCGTTTTCCGTCGCGGAGTGCATGGCCTTGCGGCGTGCACCCTGCTCGGCAGCCGCCGAATCGATCAGGGCCTGGTAGATGACCGTCAGGATATAAGACGGCACAAGCTTGCCGAGAACATGCTCGGGAGAGGGCACGAACTCGAACGTGGACGAGATGCGCTTAGGGGCGTCGGTCTCGTTCTTACGCGGACCGTGGGCCATAGCGATCATCTCGGGGTCGAGCGGCAACAGATGCTCGACGCGAAGCTCCTGATCCACGCGGTTCTTGGCGTGGTGGTAGACAAGCTCGACACGGTCAAGCTCACCGGCACGATACGCATCGCAGATATGAGAGGAGATCATGCGGGCCTGATTGAAATCGGGCTCAGAGGAGTTGCCCTCAAAGTGCATGACGACGTTTGCGCGGTCACGGAAATACGTGGCCGGCTTACGCCCGCACGCGATGATCTCGCACTCGATGCCATCGTTCGCCCAAGAAGCGGCGAGCTTTTCGGCCGTGCGCTCCACCGTCGTATTGAAACCGCCGGCAAGGCCGCGGTCCGAGGCAATAACGACAATCAGGCCATGCTTGACGCTCTCATGCTTCTGCAGCATGGGATCGGTGCCCGAACAGGAGGCGTCGCCGGCGACCGTCAACATGACGTCGGTCAGCGCCTCCTTATAGGGCTCGGCCTGCTTGGAGCGATCGAGGGCACGACGGATCTTGGCCGTAGAGACCATCTCCATCGTGCGCGTGATCTGCTTGGTCGTGGTAACCGAGGAGATTCGCTTCTTAATGTCGCGAAGGTTGGCCATAGGGCTTAGTTCTCCTCTGATCCAGTCGTATCGGCATGGTGCTTGGCCATGAACTGCTGCTTGAAGTCACCGATGACGCGCAGGAGCTCAGCCTTGGTGTCATCGTCGATCTTCTTGGCGCGAACCTTGTCGAGCAGCGAGCCAAAGCCATTGTCCATGTACTCGATGAGCTCGGCACGGAAAGGCAGCACATCGGCGATCTCCAGGTCGTCCAGGAAGCCCTCGTTGCCGGCAAACAGCGCAACGATCTGCTCGCCAACCTCAAACGGTTTATAACGCGGCTGCTTAAGGAGCTCGGTCATGCGGGCACCATGGGTCAGCTGCTTCTGAGTAGCCTCGTCAAGGTCGGAGCCGAACTGGGTAAAGCCAGCGAGCTCCTGGTACGAAGCGAGGTCCAGACGAAGGTTGCCGGCGACCTGCTTCATGGCCTTGGTCTGCGCGTCGCCACCAACGCGGGACACGGAAATGCCCACGTCGACTGCCGGGCGCTGGCCCTGGAAGAAGAGCTCGGACTGCAGGTAGATCTGACCATCGGTAATGGAAATGACGTTGGTCGGAATGTAGGCCGAAACGTCGCCGTCCTGAGTCTCGATGATCGGCAGTGCCGTCATTGAGCCGTAGCCGTTCTTCTTGGACATCTTGACTGCGCGCTCGAGCAGACGAGAGTGCAGGTAGAAGATGTCGCCAGGATAGGCCTCGCGTCCGGGCGGACGATGCAGCGTCAGCGACATCTGACGGTAGGCCACGGCCTGCTTGGACAGGTCGTCGTAGATGACGAGCACATGACCGCCGGGGTTGGTCTCGCTGGCGGGCTTGCCGTCCTCGCCGTTATACATGAAGAACTCGCCGATAGCGGCACCGGCCATAGGCGCGATGTACTGCATAGGGGCGGAATCGGCAGCGGTGGCCGAAACGATGATGGTGTAGTCGAGCGCACCGTGCTGAGCGAGGGTCTCGCGGATGTTGGCAACCGTGGAGGCCTTCTGGCCGATGGCGACATAGATGCAAACCATGCCCTTGCCGCGCTGATTGAGGATAGCGTCGATGGCGATGGCGGTCTTACCGGTCTTACGGTCGCCGATGATGAGCTCACGCTGACCACGGCCAATAGGCACCATGGAGTCGATAGCGAGCAGACCGGTCTGAACCGGCTCGCACACCGGGGTACGGTCGATGACGCCGGGGGCCTTGAACTCGATGGGGCGACGGTGCGTGGCGACGATGTCACCCAAACCGTCGATAGGCTGGCCGAGCGGATTAACGACGCGGCCGAGCATGGCGCGGCTCACAGGGATATCCATAATGCGGCCAGTGGTGCGGCACTCGTCGCCTTCCTTGATGGCGTCGACGGCACCGAACAGAACGGCGCCGACCTCGTCACGGTCAAGGTTCTGGGCAAGGCCGAAGACGGTCTCACCGGTATCGGAGCTCTTGAACTCCAGAAGCTCGCCTGCCATGGCGCTCTTGAGGCCGGAGACGCGCGCGATGCCGTCGCCTACCTCGTCGACCGTTGAAACCTCATGCGTATCGACCGTCGCGGAGAGGCTCGTGAGCTGCTCCTGCAGTTTCTTGGCGATATCCTGGGCATTGAGGGTTTCGGACATTAGGCTTCACCTCCGTACGAATTAGCAGAGTTTGCGAGGGTCTCCTGCGCGATGCGCAGCTGCGTCTTGACGGAAATGTCACGACGCTCGCCGCGGGCCTCGAGCACCAGGCCGCCCACGATAGACGGGTCAACCTGCTCGATAAGGAATACCTTGCGGCCGAAGTCCTGCTCGCATTTCTTAGTGATGGTTTGACGCAGCTCGTCGTCGAGCGGGATCGCCGTGGTGACGGTCACGCCCACTACATCCTCGTCTTCCTCGGCAACATACTTAAAGGCAGCTGCCACCTTGGGAAGAAGGTCGAGCTGGTCGCGCTTGGACATGGTGTCGAGCACGGCGATGATCTCGGGGCTGGCAGAAGCCAAGCGCTCGATCATCTCGAGGTCCTCGAACACATGGTTCTCGGCCTTAGCGGCTTCCAGAAGGGAGCGCGCGTAGGTCTCGAGCACCTTGTCCTGATAGCGGCTAGTCGGCATTCAGGCTACCTGCTTCCTGGATGTAGCGCTCGATGAGCTTCTTCTGCTCGGCATCGTCCTCGAGTGCCTCGCCCACGATCTTGGTGGCGACGGCAACGGACAGGTCGGCGATGGAGCTCGCGGCACCGGCGTAGATGGACTTGCGCTCGTCCTCGACGGTCGTATGGGCCTTGGCGATGATCTCCTCGGCCTCCTTGTGAGCAGCCTCGATGATACGGGCGCGCTCGGACTCGGCGTCCTTACGGGCCTCGAGAACGATGTCGGCAGCCTGACGACGGGCGTCGGTGACGATCGAGTCGGACTCAGCGCGCTTGGCGATGGCCTCCTGCTTGGTCTTCTCGGCCTCGTCGAGGCTCTCCTCGATCTTCTTGCCGCGCTCCTCCATGGTTTTCATGATGCCCGGCAGGGCGACCTTGGCCAGCACGATCCAGATGATCAGGAAGGCGATGAGCGCCGGGATGAACTCCGCCATCTTAGGGATGAGGATGTCCGCACCGGCAGCGCCGTCCTCAGCGAACGCGGAAACCGGCATGAGCAGCGCGGCCGCGGACGCGGAGAGTGCGATCGCGCTCTTCTGGGATGAAAGATTCATACTTGACGCTCCGTGCTATTTAACGATCAGCGCGACAACGAAGCCGATCAGAGCCAGAGCCTCGCCGAAGGCGGAGCCCATGATGAAGACGGTGAACACGCGGCCCTGGACCTCAGGCTGACGGGCCATAGCACCCGTAGCACCCAGAGCAGACAGGCCGATAGCAAGACCAGCGCCGATAACACCGAGACCGTAACCGATAACTCCCACGATTCCTCCTTTGTCGTGCGTGTCTTATTTCACGCAGGATAACCTTTTTATAACTGCCGGGCTCCATGGGTACGGGCACCGGCGGTTTAACGAATTGCTTACCTTTAAGGCGCGAGCGGAAGGCTACTCCTCCTCCGCGACCTCCTCTGCCTCGGAGACATACACGGCGGTAAGGACCGTGAAGACGTAAGCCTGGATGGCGCCGACCACAAGCTCGATCGCATAGATCAGGATGAGGATGGCAAGCCAGGCAAGCGAAGGCAGGGCGCCAACGGCGTGGGCCGCGGAAACCTGCTGAAGCAGCGGCTGCATGAACATGCTCGCCATGATGGCGAACGAGCCCATGACCACGTGTCCTGCGAACATGTTGCAGAACAGACGGACGGCGAGCGTGATGAGGCGCAGGAAGGTCGAGAAAAGCTCGACGACCCACACGAGCACGTTCATCGGGAAGCTCACGCCCTGCGGGGCGAGGCTCTTGATGTAGCCGATCACGCCGTGAGCCTTGCATCCGTAGTAGATGAAGTACACGAAGGCGAAGATGGCGAGTGCGGCGGTGGAGCCGATTGCGCCGGTGCCGGGCTTCATTCCCGGGATCAGGCCGATCATGTTATTGATCAGGATGAACAGGAAAAGCGAGCACAGGAACGGGAAGTGCTTCTTCCAGTTCTCACCCACGACACCCTTGCCGATATCGTTCTCGACGTACTCGATGATGTACTCGAAACCGTTGACGAAGAAGCCCTTGGGAACCAGGGTCTGCTTCTTCTTGAACACGGCCAGGACGATCAGGAGCACGATCGTGGAGACGATCAGCCAAAACGAGTACTGCGTGATGCCGCAGCTCAGATCGCCCACAACAGGGGTGGAGCTGAACTCGCTGACCAGATGATTAATCTCATCAGGCAGCTTTTCAAAAATTTCCACGACTTACCTTTCGACCTCATGAGGATCTCGCAGCGCCTTGGCGACGCGAACCGCGCAGGCGGCCATAAAGGCCACGAAGCCGATCGCCTCGCCCAGGAGGAACATGCGAAATGCCTCTCCGAACAACACAAACACAACCAAGGTAAAGACGAGCAGGGCGATTGCCGAGACCGCCAGACTCACCATACCCTTGAGCATGTCCGCATTCTGTTTATCGTCAAGAACCGGCTTGAGCGTAAAGACAAAGGGAAGGAAGGCAATTGCGCCCGCGATGGCGCCTGCAACGATAGCGAGCAGATCGGCTATCTGAAACACTGGCGTCCTCACTTTCCTTTTTAACGCTTCACAGAACAGTTCCCGCCAAACATTGGTGACTATTGTACGAGCCAATCGCTAAAGTACAACCGAAAAAGCATCGGTTAATACGCACCTGTTCGTTTTCTTAAGACCTTCTTTATGCCGCAGGTACGGTAATACGTTTTTCTCGAACCCTGCAGGGCAAAACGTCCGTTAACAGGAGTGCGCGCGGTCGCCTTTTGTTCGTCCGCGCGCACCGTTTCTTCGTATTTGCAGCCGCGGCCGTTTAGCCCAGCGACTAGAGCGTGCCGTAGATGCGGTCGCCGGCGTCGCCGAGGCCGGGAACGATGTAGGCAGCCTCGTTGAGATGGTCGTCGATGGCGCAGGTATAGATATGCACATCTGGGTCCTTCTCGGTCAGCGACTTGAGGCCCTCGGGGGCCGCGACGATGCACAGCATGCGGATGTCCTTGACACCGCGCTCGCGCAGGTAGCTGATGGCCATCTCGGCCGAACCGCCCGTGGCAAGCATGGGGTCGACGACCAGGCAGATGCGCTGGTCGATATCCTTGGGCATCTTGCAGTAATACTCGTGCGGCTCGTGGGTGACCTCGTCGCGCTCCATGCCGATGTGACCCACGCGAGCGGAGGGCACCAGGTCGAGGATGCCGTCGACCATGCCAAGGCCCGCACGCAGGATGGGCACGATGGCGAGTTTCTTGCCGGCAAGCTGTTTGAACGTGGCGGTAGTGATGGGGGTCTCGACCTCGACGTCTTCCATAGGCAGGTCGCGCATGGCCTCGTAGCCGTCAAAAAGCGCGAGTTCGCGCACGAGCTGGCGGAACTGGTTGGTGCCGGTGTTTTTGTCGCGCAGGATCGACAGCTTGTGCTGGACGAGCGGGTGATCGACAAGCGTCACACGGGACGCATCGTAGGTGACGGTCATGGATTGATTGCCCCTTTCGTTGCGGCCGCAAAACGGCCTTGCTGACAAGGTGTGCAGCAATGTTGCCGCCGCACGCCATGCATTAGTTTAGCGGTTTGTTGTATCGAGCAGCCCATCGCAGCCCTACTGTGAGGTGCTGAGCGAGCGCCTGACTGCATCACGCCAGCCCGCAAGGTTTTGCTCGCGGCGCTCGGCGGACATGTGGGGAAGGAAGGTCCTAACGATCTGGGCATTTTGCTCCAGCTCTTCCAGGTCTTCCCAATAGCCGACGGCAAGACCCGCCAAGTACGCGGCACCGATTGCCGTGGTCTCCACCGTCTCGCATTGCAGCACGGGGATATCCAGCAGGTCGGCCTGGAATTGCATGATGAACTCGTTGCGCGAGGCACCGCCATCGACAGACAGGCGCTCAATCGAAAGCCCCACGTCCTGCTCCATGGCGCGCAGCACGTCGTAGCTCTGATATGCCATGGATTCGCAGGCGGCACGTACGATGGTCGCACGGCTCGAGGCGCCGGTCAGACCGCACACGATACCGCGAGCATGCGGGTCCCACCAGGGAGCACCCAAACCCGCAAAGGCCGGAACGAAGTAGCAGCCCTCGTTGTCGCTAATCGAAGCGGCGAGTTGTGCCGACTCGCTCACGCTCGAGATGATGCCCATGTTGTTGCGAAGCCAGTTCATCGTTGAGCCGGCGGCAAAAATAGAGCCCTCGAGCGCATAGCTGACTTTGCCGTCCGCAGCGATACCGATGGTGGAGACCAGGCCATTCTTGGATTCGACGATCTCGTCGCCGGTGTTCATGAGCATAAAGCAACCCGTGCCATAGGTGTTTTTGGTCTGGCCGGGACGGAAACAGCAGTGGCCGAACAGCGACGCCTGTTGGTCACCCGCCACGCCCATGATGGGCGGCATGTTGGTCATGATGTCGCTCGCGACGCGGCCGTAGTCGCCCGAGCTCCAGCGAACCTCGGGCATCATGGAACGTGGAACGTCAAAGAGTGCCAGCAGGTCGTCGTCCCAATCGAGCGTATGGATATTAAAGAGTGCCGTGCGGCTGGCATTGGTGTAGTCGGTGGCAAAGACCTGGCCGCCGGTGAGGTTGTAGATGAGCCAGGTGTCGATGGTGCCAAACATGAGGTCGCCCGCCGCCGCGCTTTCGCGTGCGCCGTCGACGTTGTCGAGAATCCACTGCACCTTGGAGGCCGAGAAATACGGGTCGAGCGTGAGTCCCGTGCGGGAGCGCACCAGCCCTTCCGCGCCCTGCTCGACAAGCTCGTCGATCAGAGGTGCGGTACGGCGGCACTGCCATACGATAGCGTTATAGATCGGCTGACCGCTCACGCGATCCCAGACCACCGTGGTCTCGCGCTGGTTGGAGATGCCGATGGCGGCAATGCGGTCGGAGTGGATACCGCTCTTAAACTGGACTTCCATCATGACGGCGATTTGACTGGCAAGGACCGCCATGGGGTCTTGCTCTACCCAACCGGGACGCGGAAAACTGGTTTTGACGCTGCGACGTGCCTGCGCGACGATGCATCCGTACTCGTCGACGATGGTCGCAAGTACCGAGGTGGTGCCGCAGTCGAGCGCCATGATGTAGGAACCGCCAAAGTTAAACGAGGCATCTTCCATGCCCAGGCTGCCCAGATTCAACGACATCGCTTACACCTTTCTATTGCATCGGGTCGGACAGGACCCGTTCGATCTCTGATGCGGGAAGTGCGCCTTGGCGCAGGATCTGGAGCCCGCCGTGCTGGAACGACACGATGGTCGAGGCATCGCGACACGGAGTCTCACCGGCGTCGACGGCAACATCGACACCCTCCAGGATGCGACCCTCGACGGCGGCAAAGCTTGCCGGCGAGGGCGCACCGTGCGTGTTGGCGCTGGTGCAGGCAAGGGGGCTGCCACAGGCGCGAATGAGCGCCTGCACCACGGGCGAGGCCGAAGCGCGAAGTGCCACCGTGTCGTCGGCGGCGCGCATAAAGGTCGGCACGCAGGGGGCCGCCTTGACCACGATAGTCAGGGCGCCCGGCCAGCATCGTCGGGCGAGCACGCGGGCATCTTCCGGGATATCCACGCCATAGCGGTCGAGTGCTTCGACGCCATCGACCAGCCAAGCGACGGTTTGCGTGAGTTCACGTTGCTTGAGAGTGAAGATACGGCGATAGCCGGTGCCGAGCGCAGGAACTGCGGCGCCATTGACGGCAGCTTGCGGATCGCGCGGCCACGATGGGAATTCGCTTGCATCTTGGGACACGGCGTCCGAGAAGGCGTTAACCGCTACGGCGACACCGTAGACCGTCTCGGTCGGGATCAGCGCCAAGCCGCCACAGCCGAGTACCTCGGCCGTACGCTCAACGGCGAGCCGATGCGGCTCGCGCGTTCCCTCGTATACCCGATAGACCGTCTGCATGTGTATGCCAGCCCCTTACGCTCTGGTGCAAGTTTGTTTACTGTGGGGCATTCTCGCACGAAACGTTCAACCTATTTGACCAGAGCGCATGTTGGTTTGGTGAGCGGCTCTAGTAGTCGGTGAAAGTGAGGGGGTTAATTTAAGATTATTAGCGCGCAAGCGTAACGGTACGATCGGGAAACTCGATGCTTGCAACCAGTTTTCCGCCGAGGCTCTCTGCGTACCTGCTCAGCGTGTCGAGCCTCATCGACCCCAACTCCCCGCGCTCGAGCTCGGATACACGTTTTTGAGAAACGCCCATCGACTGGGCGACCGACGCCTGTGTTAGATCTTTTAGCCTGCGAATCTCAGCAAGCTTATAGGCTTCGATACGATCGCGAGTCCTCTCCTGCTCGGCGGTAATGGATTCGCGCGTTATCCCGCGAGATTCCATATACTCATGCAGTTCCATCTCGATCGAGCCTCCTTACGTGGCGACGGTATAGTTGCTCGGCCTTTGGAATGTTGATCGCATACCAGCCGTTCCATTTTGCCCTTGACGATCCCGCTCGCGACTTATCACCCGCCAATAGCAATACCGCCTGGCGCTTGGGGTCAAAGGCGAAGAGGATGCGAATCACCTGCCCACCACACGAAGTCACTCTCAGCTCCTTTAAATGATGAAGCTTCGAGCCCTTAACGCGATCAACCAGTGGACGACCAAGGCTGGGACCTTCCTTCTCGAGCACCAAAAGGTCTGCATAAATCTGCTTCAGCGTAGCTTCATCCTGCTCATCAAGCCAAGGTTCAATGTAATCAAGCACAATACGGTACCGATGCAGCTGATTCGACATACCTTCCTCCTTCTATAGTAGAAGTTTTACGGTATATTGCAAGAGCAAACTTGAGCAAATGTCTATTAGTTCAGCTTAAATACGCTGCTTGGGCTCGGTGACGATGGCTCGGACGATGCGGGGGCGATCGGTGAGGTCGTGGACGATGCGCACGTCCGACAGACCCGCTTGACGGCAGAGCTCGGCCGCAGCGTCGAGCGCGCCCTCGTAGAGCTCGCAGGCAAAGAGGCCGCCGGCGCGCAACATGTAGGGCGCCGCGTTGAGCAGGCGGCGGAAGATATCGAGGCCGTCGGCACCGCCCTCGAGCGCCAGATCGGGCTCAAAGTCCTTGACCTCGTGCGGCAGCGAGCGCATGACATCGGTCGGAATGTAAGGCGGGTTGGAGACGAGCACGTCAAAGGTGCCCCACTCGTCGTGGGGAATGGAGCTCACCAGGTTGGTGAGGCTGAAGGCGACCTCATCGGACGTGAGCCCGAGCGCGTCGCGGTTTTTGGTGGCCAGGTCGATGGCGCGCGGCTCGATATCGGTAGCAGTGCAGGTGACGTGGCCGCGACGCTCCCAGGCAAGCGAGAGCGAGATGCAGCCCGTGCCGCAGCCGACCTCGAGAACGCGGGCAGTGCGGGGCTCGGCTGGGGCAGGCACGTTGGCCTCGGCGGCATCTTGCGCGGGAGTCGTCTGTTGGTCGTTGCCCTCAATGGCGATGCCGTATTCGTCGAGCTCGGGCTCGGGGGTTTCCATGGCCTCTGCTTCTGCCGCCTGCACGGCGGCTTCCTTGGCCTCGCGATCGGCAAGTTCCTCGGCATAGGCGCGGCTACCGAGCACGTCGCTACCCAGCGCAGCCTCATCGGCGGCCGTCAGGTTGGCGGCACGACGCTCGGCGGTCGCGCGTTCGTCGGCCAGCGCCGCCTCGGCTTTGCGAGCCTGCTCGACCTCATCGTTCCAAGGCAGCTCAACGCGCTGACGGGCGGCAGCCTCGGGGCTCAGCACCTCGGCATCCAGATAATTGAGGACTTCCTCGACGAGCATCTCGGTCTCGGGACGCGGAATGAGCACACCAGGTGCGCACGCGACGTCGATCATGCGGAACTGCGTGCTGCCGGTGATGTACTGCAGCGGCTCGCCCTTGGCGCGACGGACGACCGCTGCGTGCATGGTCTCGAGCTGAGCTGCATCGAGCGTCTCGTCCATGCGCATATATAAGTCGATGCGCGCCAGACCCGTTGCTGCGCACAGCAGCCACTCGGCAGAAAGACGGGGATGCTCCTCACCGCGCTCGGCCAGGTACTCCTTGGTCCACTCGAGACAACGCTTGATGGTCCAGATCTCGTTTGCCATGGGGTCCTCCCCTCTTAAGCGCCGGGCGGCGCGCGAATGTCGGAGCAGATTGTACGCGAGGCCAGCGCTTGGCAAGGGACGATTGAAGGCGATTATCGAGAATCAGCCCAGAATTTTGGTTTGGCCCCGTCCAAAGTGTTCATTCGTCGACGTCTAGATTTGCATTCGTCAAGCTTTTGGCAAGGTTGCCCCAAAACTGACCAATATCTAACCAAGAACTTGCCAAATCACTTGACGCGCGACGCACCAAAAAGGACCCCGCGACTTCTTGGACGATTTTTCGAGCAATATTTTCAATTGCAGACGCATACCGTTAATTGCTTTAAGCAGGTAGCAGCTCAAAGGCCATCACAACCGACTGAATAAAATATCAAGGCAATGTCCCCAATGACTCCCTACGGATTATTTGACAACCAAGGAAACGCCGATGTTTTGGCAATGCCAGCGAGCGACGTCCAGAGCGAACAAGTTGGCATGAAAAAGGCAAGGCATAGACCTTCTGGTCATGCCTTGCCTTTTGAATGACAAATTGTTCGCTCTGGACGTCGCGCAGCGTCGAGCCGTTACGGCGTTTGGTAAAACGCCGTAACTTAAACTGCCTGAGCCAGCTTCTCGGCTCGCTCGGCGGCGGCGAGTGCCTCGATGACGGTGCCGAGTTGGTCGCCCAGAAGGACGCCGTTGTAGGTGGAGTTGAAACCGATGCGGTGGTCGGTCACGCGGTCCTGGGGCTGGTTGTAGGTGCGGATCTTCTCGGAACGGTTGCCGTGGCCGATCTGACTCTGGCGCTCGGCACCAAGCTCGGCCTGCTGACGCTCGAGCTCCATCTCGTAGAGGCGGGCACGCAGCATCTGCATGCAGACCTCGCGGTTCTGGATCTGGGAGCGCTGCTCCTGCGACTGCACCACGGTGTTGGTGGGCAGGTGGGTGATGCGCACGGCGGAGTAGGTGGTGTTAACGCACTGACCACCAGGGCCCGAAGCGCAGTAGGTATCGATGCGCAGGTCGGACTGGTTGATCTGGACGTCAATCTCCTCGGCCTCGGGAAGCACGGCGACGGTTGCCGTGGAGGTCTGGATGCGGCCCTGAGACTCGGTCTTGGGAACGCGCTGGACACGGTGCACGCCGGACTCGAACTTCATGACGGAGTAGACGCGGTCGCCCTCGACCTTGAACTCGATGGACTTAAAGCCGCCGGCCTCGCTGGGGCTGGAATCGAGCACGGTGGTCTTCCAGCCGCGCGACTCGCAGAAGCGCTGGTACATCTTGTACAGGTCGCCGGCGAAGATGGCCGCCTCGTCGCCACCGGCGGCGGAGCGGATTTCGACGATGGTGTTCTTGTCGTCGTTGGGATCGCTCGGGATGAGCATGTACTTGATGTCTTCCTCGAGCTGGGGAAGCTTCTCCTCGTTCTCGGAGATGTCCATCTGGAGCATCTCCTTCTCGTCCGCGTCGGTCGTGTCGCGGAGCATCTCCTTGGCGGCCTCGATGTCATCGAGCGCACCGATGTACTCGCGCGAGGCGGCGATGAGGTCGGACTGGTGCGCGTACTCCTTGTTGAGACGCGTGAACTCCTTAATATCGGAGGCGACGGCCGGGTCGGAGAGCTTCTTCTCGAGCTCCTCGTAGGCCTTGATAATCTTTTCGAGCTTGTCGCGCATGGCGGGACTCCTTTATATGCGTGAAGGTGAAAATCGGCAGAGTTGATGGGGCGCGCGGCGCCACTGCGGGGGTAAGCCCGGCTAGAACATGTCGATCTTCAGATACATGCGCATCCCTTCGCGTATGGGGTACATAGTTGCGGTCTAACCCATACATGATAGCGTGCGCAGGCAAACCTGCATATAACCCGCACGGAATGATTGGTGCAAACAATCCTGACCCCATTGCACCAAGGGCTTGCTTTTGGCTAGAGCGTTTGGAGTAGAGCAACGAGGAAGCGGATGCCCTGGAGGTAGGCGCGGCGGGTGATGCGCTCGTTGGTGCCGTGGACGCCGCGATCACACTCGTCATCGTCGACCACAAAGGCCGAGAAGCGAATGCACTCAGGGCAAATGCGCTGGTAGTTGGCAGCGTCGGTCGCACCGATCACGGTCGAGGGCACAATTGCCACTGGCTCGAATGATCCGTTTTCCTCCGTCCCCTTTGGATCACGGAAATAGCGGGCGGCGATGGAGCGAACCGCCTCGAGGCCGGGACCACCGATGCGCGGGGACGGCGAGGGTTCGGAGCTGCCGGGACCCAGCTCCACTTCGACACGACCGGCAAGGTCCGCCCCGGCAACTGCCTCACGGCAGCGCGCCACAACGTCGGCCACGCTCGTGCCCTCGAGTATGCGGAAGTTGATATTGGCCCACATATCCTGCGGCATTACGTTGGCGCCGGTGCTGCCGCCCTCGATCTGCGTGGGCGCGCAGGTGGTCGTCACCAGCGGATAGAGCTTCTTGCTGGCGAGGCAATCGCGGACAATGGCGCCCCCGTTGGCGGCAATTTCATCGGCCGTGTAGAGCCCCAACTCGACGAGCTGGGCGGCGAGCAAGTCGGTCACGCGCGTCGGCCACTCGATATCGCAGATTGCGGTAATGGCACGACTGAGCACCTCGAGCGACGTGCCGCCGTAGGGGTTGGAAGAATGTCCACCCTCACTCTTTGTCTTGAGCACAATGTCGGCATAGCCCTTCTCCGCGAGATCGGCGTGCATGAGCCAACCCTCGCCCGCGCTGTACTCGGCAGCCGAAACGATGCGGTAGTCGCCCTCGTCGATCAGGTACTCAAGCTCAATGCCGCGTTCCTCGAGCGCACGGCCGATGGCGCCTGCTCCGTACTGCGTAGTCTCCTCGTCCTGGCCAAAAGCCAGCAGCAGGGTGCGCTCGTGCTCCCAGCCGTGCGCCAGCGCATACTCAACCGCCTCGAGAATGCCTGCGACCTGATTCTTCATGTCGATCGCGCCGCGGCCCCAGATGTAGGTGTCGTCCACGTGCCCGCTAAAGGGGGCATGTGTCCAGTCGGCCTCGGTATCCGGCACCACGGGGACCACGTCCATGTGGCCCATGAGCATGACGGGTTTGAGGGCGGGGTCGGAACCGCCAAGCGTCACCAGCAGCGAATGATCGATAAGCTCGACCTCGCCCGCCGCAAACACGCGCGGCCAGGCCTGCTGCATATAGGCGCGCAGGTCATCGAAGGGCTGCCAGTCCACCGCCTCGGCATCCATGCTCGAGATGGTCGGAAACGACAGCACGCGACCCAAGCGCTCGCACGCGCCGGCCTCGTCCATATCGGCAAAATCGTCCTCATGCGCAAAGAAGCGCCAAACCTCGGCCATGACATCCTTTCGATTGTGATGACGAGGGCCGCCCCACCGGAGCGGCCCTGCCACATAAGCGTTTGCGATCGGTTATTTGTCCTCGAGATAGCGCGAGAGGAACTCGCGAGTGCGCTGATGTTTGGGGTTGCCGAAGAGCTCGGCCGGCGCGGCGTCCTCGAGCACCACGCCCTTGTCCATAAAGACCACGCGGTCGGACACCGTGCGGGCAAAGGCCATCTCGTGCGTGACGACAACCATGGTCATGCCGTCGGCCGCGAGCTTGCGCATGACCTCGAGCACCTCGCCCACGATCTCGGGGTCGAGTGCCGAAGTCGGCTCGTCGAACAGCATGATCTGCGGACTCATGCACAGGGCGCGGGCGATGGCCACGCGCTGCTTTTGGCCACCGGACAGGCGACCCACGGCGGCGTGCGCGAACTTTTCGAGCCCCACGCTCGTCAGATGCTCCATTGCGACCTTCTCGGCCTCGGCCTTGCCCATCTTTTTGAGCGTGACGGGCGCGAGCGTGCAGTTGTCGAGCACATCCATGTTGTTGAACAGGTTAAAGCCCTGGAACACCATGCCGATGTCCTCGCGCAGCTTGTTGATATTGCAGCGCTCGGCCGTAAGGTCCTGGCCGTGGAACCAGATGTGGCCCGCGTCCGGGGTCTCGAGCAGGTTGAGGCAGCGCAGGAAGGTCGACTTGCCCGAGCCCGAGGCGCCGATAATGGTGACGACCTCGCCGGGATTGACAGCGAGGTCGATGCCCTTAAGCACCTCGAGCGAGCCAAAGCTCTTGCGCAGGCCCTCGACGCGGATGAGCGGCTCATTGGTCTGTGCGGCGGCCGCGGTGCCGGTAGTGGCGGTATCTGCCATGATGATTCTCCTCGTCTTGAGCCTAGTTGGAGCTGGGCAGCGTGGCCGGGGCCTCAGCGCCCAGCTTTTTGCCAAAGGCCTCGAGCAGGCGGCTCGCCACGAGCGTCAGGATCAGGTAAACCACGAGCGCCACGCAGTAGACCTCCATCTGGCGGTAGTACACGCCGGCGACGGTGGTGGTGGCGTACATGAGGTCGAACACGCCGATGACCGAAAGCACCGACGAGTCCTTGATGTTGATGATGAGCTCGTTGGTGAGCGCCGGAATCGCGTTTTTAATACCCTGGGGGAACACAACCTTGCGCATGGCCTGCCACTGCGAAAGACCCAGCGAACGCGCCGCCTCGGCCTGACCGGGGTCGATGGACTCGATGCCGCCGCGCAGGACCTCCATCATGTAGGCGGTAGAGTTGAGCGAGATGGTGACGAGGCCGGCAGTGAAGGTACTCCAGATTTGGTTGGCCTGGGCGGTCTCGAAGCCCATGCCGCGCAAAACGGTGAAGCCCGCGTAATAGATGAGCAGGCCCTGGACCATCATGGGCGTGCCGCGCACGATGGTGGAGTAGATGGTCGCAAAGCCACGGCCGACGCTCTTAAAGAAGCGCACCAAGTCGTTGTCCACGCGATCGAAGGTCTGAATACGCAGGAACACAAAGAGCAGCGCCAGGAAAAAGGCGATGACGGTGCCGAAGATCGCAAGCGCGATGGTGATCTCGATACCGCGGATAAAGAAGTCCCCGCTCTTGTAGGTCATGTAGACCAGACTCGACAAAAAGTCGCTGGGGTTGGAGTCCGAGACAATGCTCACCCGCACCAGGTCGATAAACGACATGACGCAACGGTCGATAAAGAAGATCGCCGCAATGGTGACCACGACATAGCTGCCCAGGCGCGCGCCGCGACGAAAGCGCTCGGAAGCAAACGGCGACGTTTCGCGATAGTCATTCCAGTGCATGAGTTTGGTGACGAGCGCCGCCGCCGACACGACGAGCCAGGCCCAAAGGATTGCCCAGAGGCAGTCTTGGAACACGCCCGTAGGCGCCAAGAAGCTCAGCGGCGTGGGGTTGCGTTGGCTAAACACCAGGCCGAGCGCCGCGATGACGCTCGTGCCCAGGTACACATAACGGTGGTCGGCCTTGGTAAAGGAGGCCAGACGATTGATGGTTTTCATGCTGCCTCCCTATGCCGGCTGACGATCGAGGCACGCGTCCCACATTTGGTCGCGCTCCTCTTGGCTAATGCCCTTGAGTGTCTTGTCGATAAGCTTAAGCAGCTTGTCCGAGCCCTTGCGGCAGCCGACGTTTGCCGCGACCTCCTGCTTAAAGCCCTCGCCCTCGGCAAAATGAATGGGGACGATACCGGGATTTTGGGCCATATAGCCCTTCTCGTTCTCGGTATTGTAGGTCACGGCGTCGCAGGTGCCCTGCAGCAGGTTCGAAAACACCGTGGGAACCGAATCGACCGGGTTCTTGTGGACAACGCCCGGGATCTCGTCGATGACGGTATCGAGCATGGTGTCCTTTTGGCCGAGCACCGTGGCACCACTGAAGTCGCTGAGCTTGGTGGCGTTCTGGTAGGGCGAGCCCTCTTTTACGAACAGGCCAAAGTAGCCGATAAAGTACGGATCGGAAAAGCCGACGGACTCCTCGCGCTCGGGCGTGGCGCTCATGCCGGCGATGATAAGGTCGATCTGGCCGTTGTTGAGCGAATCAATGAGGCCCGAGAAGCTCTGCTTGACGGCAACGGGCTCGCCGCCGAGGGCCTTGCAGACAATCTTGGCGATCTGCACGTCGTAGCCGTCGGCGTAAGCGCCCTGCACGTTGTCGATGGGGATGGTGTACTCGCTGGCCTCGGAGACCTGCCAGTTGTATGGGGCGTAGGCCGCCTCCATGCCAATACGGATCTTGTCCTTGCCGATCACGGAATCGGATAGGTCGTCGCGACCGCCGCCCGTGGTGGTCTGGACCACCTTGAGCGTGGACGGGCGCTGGCAGCCGGCAAGCGCGCCGGCGACGACGGAAGCACTCGCAGCGAGAGCGCTACCCAGGAAGATGCGACGACTGCACACCGGCTGGGCCTGCGCGTCGCGCTGTAGTCGAGGTTGCATCTGGTGCCTTCCCTATTTTGCTTTACTGACAATAAGACAGGATATACGCCCGCAACCAGCAGCGCGGCATGTGCGCGAAAAATTAATAGACACGCGAGGACAATTGGCGCAAAGTAGCCTGCCCCCCATGCACCGCTTGGCATAAAAAAGGCAAGGCATAGACCTTCTGGTCATGCCTTGCCTTTTGAATGACAAATTGTCGCTCTGGGTGGCGCGCAGCGTCGACCAGTCCGCCGTTCGTTAGAACGGAGGAACCTCTAGAGCAGGGTGACGCTAAAGGAACGGGTGTCGGTAGCACCCGGCGCCAGCGTAATGGTGTTGACCTTGTGCTCAAAGACGTCGTCCTCGGTGTCCATGGTGGTGTGACCGGTCCAAGGCTCGAGCGCCACAAACGGAGCATCGTTGGCGGCAGACCACACGCCAATGTACTTAAAGCCCTCAAAGTCGATCTTGACGCCGTGGCCCGACTTGCGGCCGCGCAGCGTGAGCGTGGAACCCGGGGTATCGGTGAACATGATGGCATCGTTATCGAAGCTGCGGTGCGTGATGGGCAGCACGTCAGAGTTATCGGGCGCCTTGTAGCTACCCTCAAACGTCATGAGGCCATCGGGCGTGATGATGGGAGCCTCGTTGGTCCAAGCCTCGGTAAACGCCAGCTCGTAATCCTCGAATGCCTCGTCCTCGGCACCGGGGGCGGGCACGTTAAATGCAGGGTGGCCGCCCACCGAGAACGGCAGGTCCACGTCGCCGGTGTTGGTGACGGTAAAGGTCTGCGTGAGCGTGGCGTCGCCGGTCAGAGCATAGGTCATGTTGAGCTTAAAGTGGAACGGGAAGGCCTTGAGCGACTCAGGCGTGTCAGTGATCTCGTAGGTGACAGACGAGCCGTCCTCAGAGACCTCGACCAGCTTGTGCTCGACGATGCGCGCGAGTCCGTGGCGCGGCATCTCGCAGGTGCCGGCCGCAGACGTTGCCGTGTTGTTGCGCAGCGATCCCACGATGGGGAACAGAATCGGCGCATGCTTGCCCCAAAAGGCGGGGTCGCCCTGCCACAGATACTCGTTGCCGTTGAGGGCAAGGCTCGTGAGCTGGGCACCCATGGAATCGATGGCCGCGGTGAGGCCGCCGCGCTTGATGGTAGTGACGGTGGACATGTTACTTCCTCCAAAAGTAAACAATAGTGTCGAGGGCTATTGTCCCACTCTTGACGGCAAGGAGAAGCGACAGGCGCAGTTATTGAGCGATTGCGTAAAGGTCGAACCCGCCCTGCGGCGTACTGTCGACCGTATCGGGCGCCTGCGAGTTAAAGCTCACGGGAACCATGCGCTTTGAGGCGCGGTAACGCGTGCCGTCGGTGGCGACGGGCGGCTCATCAACCGTGAGCTCGTAGTCGCCGGGCTTGAGCTCGATACCGTCACCTTCGGAATTGACATACTGATACTCGTCAATCGCCTGCCCCCTGAGTGTGCGGCCCACGATGTGGATGAGCATCTGGCTGTCGCCGCGGGCGGTGTCCCACGTCGCGCCGTCCTTGACCTCGACCGACACATGTACCGAGCGCGTGCGGCTGAGCGATTGTTCGACAGACATCTCGACCTTGGCGGCATCTTTGCGCTGTTGCTCCACATGGCTCCAGACATTTCCGATCGCCGAGCAAGCGATGACGCCGGCCATGAAGGCGATGAGGATGGGGCCGAGCGGGGAGCGGCGGCCCGCGTCTTCCTCGCGAGCCAGGTCGGGGCGACGCGTGGGGGCGGGCGCCTGGGCACCCTGCGCGGGCACGTCGAGTATGCTGAAGGATGCCGTGCTGCCGGGGTCGATGGTGTGGCGCGGCTGCGGGGTCTTGGCCGGCGAGATGGACATGTCGGCTGGCTCACCCAGCGTGGCCGTGGCATCGGCCTTTGCCTCGTCGGCCTCGGCCTGGGCCCAGGCTTGCTCGAAGGTCAGGGGCTCGGCGGGGTCGGAATCGGCATCCGAGTCAAGCGCATCGCCAGCATCGGAGTCCACATCGGTCCCGTCGCTCAACTCATCACTTGGCAAGGGCTCGTCCCACACCTCATCCGGAGCCTCGCCCTCGCTGTACCACCATTCAAAGCTATCGATATCCATACGGGGCGCCCCCTTGGCCTCGCAAATAAACACTTGCTAGCCTTATACCCCCAGACGGCACGGCGGCTCGCCGGCACAGATAGGAAAACCATCACAACATTCGACGCTTTTCCTCGTTTTCGAGATTTTCATCGAATGTTGTGACGGTTTGGGCGGCAGCCATGCCGCGAATGTGACAAAGGGACTGTCCTCTTGTCACATCTGGAGGGCGACGGGGATTTGGATGCAGCAGAAGTCCTCTTGGTGGGACTCGTCGTAGCTCGTGGTATCGAGGTAGCAAAAGTCGAAAGCGTTGCCGATGGGCCGGAGCGCGTGCCTGTCCATGCAGGCCACGACGGCGCGGATGCCCTCGGGCTCGTACGGCATACCCCAGCGGCTCATGCACAGATACGTGCCCTCGGGCAGCACTTCGATGCCGATCTTTGCCAGCTCGGCGGGATCGCTCGGCAGCAGTTCCTCGGCACCGCGCGGCAGCACGGCAAAGGAGCCGGCACCGGCAATGGGGTCGTCGGAATGCAGCGCCTCGCGACGCAGCATGGCGCCCCAGCCACGCATGGGGCGCGTGCCCGTCAACGCACGCATGCGCAAAATCGCCCGCATGAGTGTGGGGTGAAGCATCGAGCGGCCACGCTCGATATCGCCCGGAAACTCCTCAAAGACCACGTAGCGACGCTCAAACTGCTTGAGCTCCGGTTTGCCCTCGCGCTCGCGCCAATAAACCGCCTCGTCGTAAAAGCTCAGTCGCTCCTGCACGCTCGCACGCTCGGCTTTGAGCCCGGCAATCTGCCCATCGAGCGCCTGAACCCGCGAGCGCAGGTGATCGGTCATCTCGCCAATGTCGAACGTCGAGGTCAGGCGGTCAATCTCGTCGAGTTCGAGCCCTAGGTCGCGCAGCATGCAGATCAGACGCATGAGCGGGATCTGCGTGGGCGAATAGAAACGGTAGCCTTTTTCGTTAACCACGGCGGGCTTAAACAGGCCGATCTTGTCGTAGTAGATGAGCGTTTGACGCGAAACGTTAAACAAGCTCGCCATCTCGCTAATCGCATACATACCCGTCTGCATAGGTCCTCCCGACACATCCTTTGACGCGAAAAGCCCGCCGCCCACAGGGGCAGCGGGCTCAAACACTCCTCGTATCCTACCCTAAATGCGCCTATGACCAGCGCTTATAGTTTGCACATGACACGCCGACGGCCTCGAGCGCCTTGGCGGCGATGTGATGCACCGCATCGTCGAGCGTGGCGGGGCCGTTGTAAAACGTGAGCATGGGCGGCATGAGCATGACACCCGGCACACGCGCCAGGCGCGCCATGTTGTCGACATGGATCGCACTGAAGGGCGTCTCGCGCACCATGAGTACCAGACGGCGTTGCTCTTTCATCTGCACGTCGGCCGCACGCAGCAACAGGTTTTCGCTGTAACCACTCGCGATGCCGGCGAGCGTCTTCATGGAGCAGGGCGCCACGATCATGCCATCGACCGGATAGGTGCCGCTTGCAATGGCGGCGCCGATGTTCTTGTTGTCGTAGACCACATCGGCATGCGTGGCAAACTCGTCGAGCGTCATGCCGAGCTCCTGCTCGATGGTGATCTCTCCCCCGCGCGTGACGACAAGCGCCGATTCGGCGCCGGCCTGGCGCAGGCATTTGAGACACTCGAGGCCCAGCGCAGCGCCGCTGGCACCAGATACGCCAACGACAATGCGACGGGGACGGACAGAAGACTCAGGCATGACAACTCCTTACTTAGTTACTCGGTAGGGTTACTTACTAGAAAGCAATCTCCTTGGCCCACTTGTCACGGTCGATCTCCATGAACTGCGAGCGGATGAAGTTCTTCTTGAGGTCGAACGGAACCGTGCAGTCGAAGATGGCCTTGCAGGCGATGCCGTGCTCGCGGATGCTCGGGTCGAACGCCGGGTCGTTGGACGGGTCGAGCACGTGGCAGTGGCAGCCGGGGATGGTGATGAGGTCGACGTCGGCCTGGAAGCGCGTGGTCATGGCCCACATCACGTCGCTCATGTCGAAGATGTCGACGTCTTCGTCAACCAGGATCACGTGCTTGAGCTCGGAGAATGCCGAGAAGGCGAGCATGGCGGCGTTGCGCTGACGGCCCTCGTCATTTTTGCTCGACTTCTTGAACTGCATGATGGCAACGAACTTGCCGCCGCCGCAGGGGGCGGCGTGAACGTTGAGCAGGCGGCCCGGGATAGCGGTCTCGACCATCTTGTAGATGGAAGCCTCGGTGGGGATGCCCGCCATGGACACGTGCTCGTGCGAAGGGCCGATGCAGCTCTCCATGATGGGATTGACGCGTGTGGTGACGGCGGTGATCTTGATCACCGGGCAGACCTTGGCGCCACCGGTGTAGCCGGGGAACTCGGGCATGGCATAGCCGTGGCCGTTGACGTCCTCGTTGATGGTCTCGTCGTGCATGAGGTAGCCCTCGAGCACGTACTCGGCATTGGCGATGCACTTCTGCGGAACGGTAACGCAGTCGGCGAGCTCGACGGCATGGCCGCGCAGGGCGCCGGCGATCTGCAGCTCGTTGAAGCCGAGCGGCGTGGTGGGAGCCTCGAAGCCGCAGCACATGTACACGGCGGGGTCCAAGCCGATGGAGATGGAGATGGGCATGTCCTCGCCGCGCTGGCAGTACTCGTCAAAGAATGCGCCCAGGTGACGGCTGCCCGGGGTAATCCACATGGCGAGCTTGTCCTTGTCGACGCAGGAGAAGCGGTGGATGGTCACGTCGGACTGGGAGCCGTCGGGGCTCGTGCCGTAGGCGAGGCCCATGGTGATGTAGGGGCCGCCGTCGACGGGTGTGTTGGTGGGAGCGGGAACGATCTTGCGCAGGTCAAAGCCCTCGTCGGTCGCCTTGTACACGACCTCCTGGCAGTCGACGTGCGCGCCCTCGGCGATCTGCTTAGGCGCAATCAAGCTCTCGAAGCGCTTGCCGATCTCGAGGCCCAGGTGCTCCTCGTCAAGGTCGAGCAGGGCGGCAACGCGCTTGCGGCTGGCAAGCATGCCGATGCAGACCTTGGCATCGTCAAAGCCCTTGACGTTGTTGAAGACCATCGCCGGACCCTCTTTGGTCGGACGCATAACGGTACCGCCGGCACCGACGTGGCGATAGACGCCCGAGACCTCGGCGTCCGGGTCGACCTGGGTGTCGGTCTCGAGCAGCTGGCCCGGCATCTCACGCAAAAAGTCGAGCGCGGAGCGCAGGTCGTGGATCTGGGAAGCATCGGTAGTGGACATAGCGTGCTCCTTTCGGGAGAGTGCCCGGCGACGGGAGTGCCGCCGGGCTGGGTAACGTAGTGGGGCCGCAGCGCTTATAGATGGAGCGCTTGGCAACTCGCGGTTCAAGCACTCGGATGTTTGCAGCCCAAGCGCTCGGCCGCTTACATCAGGCCAAAGAGATGGAACCAGGCGGCCTCGACCAGCACGACGATAAAGACGACCGCGGTGAGGGGAATGCCCATGCGCATGGCCTCTTTGGAGGTGTAGCCGCCGGCGTCCTTGCCCTCGCCGATAAGGATCGGCAGGTTATGGAACGGCAGGATGTAGTGGATGTTGATGGACGTGAAGACGATGAGCGCCACGGCGAGCGGGCTCACGCTGGAGCCGGCCGCGAAGCTGATGAACGCCGGCACGCACACGCCGAGTACGGCCATGACCGAGCCCATGAACATGTGGATGATCATGGAGAGCGCAGCGACAAGCAGGGCGAACAGGAAGATGTTCTCGGGCACGGAGCTGGGAAGCACGACGTCGGCGATCCAGGCGTTCATACCGGTGGCACCGCCCACGGAGCCCACGGCCATGGCGGCCGTCAGGAACATGAGGGACTTGATGTCGACAGCATTCCAGCTGGCGGGGGTGAGGACCTCGCCGATGACGGGCATGGCGAGGCAGACGCCGATGGCCAGGGTGACCCAGCCGATGTAATCGCCCGAGACGGTGAGCCACAGCGCGATGGCGATGATAAGCCACACGATGGTGCGGATCTCCTTGACGGAGAGCTTGCCGAGCGCAGCCTGCTTGGCCACGATCTGCTCGCGATCGTAGACGAGCTCCTTGCTGGGCTTAAAGAGGAAGAGGCCCAGGAACAGGGTGCACAGCAGCGCGACCAGCATGGGCACGCTCATGTACAGGAACCAGTCGACGAAGGACGGGCTCATGCCGCCGGCCTCGGCGCTGTACTGCGCAACGAGCGGGTTGAGCGTGGAATCGCCCGTCAGGAAGAACATGGAGCCCGGGGCGGCAGCGGCAAACACGAGGAAGCCGAGCTTGCCGCGGTCGTCGTCACCGTAGCCGGCGGACTCGGCGATGACCGAGACGACGGCGAGGATGAGGAAGGCGCGGGGGAACGGATGCGGGATCAGCAGCGACAGCACAAAGGTGAGCGCGAAGATCGAGATGATGAGCGACTTGGTGTCGCGCACGAACTTGAGCATAAACGCGTAGGCGATGCGCTCGCCCAGGCCCGACTCCTTGACTGCACTGGCGATGAGGTAGGCACCGATGACGAGCCACATGGTGGCCTTGGTCCACGAGCTAAACGTGGAGGCGACCGTCGCCGAGATGCTCGCGGCGCCCGTGTCGTCCACGCACACCTTGAACAGAACGAGCAGCGCGCAATAGAGCAGGCCCACAAAGCCCGGCTGTGCCACGCCACACGCCCAGAACACCACCGTGGCGAGCGTCAACGCCAGACAGGTCTGACCGCCGACCGTAAGCTCGACCGTCGAGCTCAGCTCCGCCAAAGGAAGAAACTTCACTAGCAAAAAGACAACGATACCCAGCACAAAGCCAATTTCGCGCTTGGTGATCTTAAACGCCTTCTTTTCCGCTTCCATCTCCCCACCTTTCTTGTTGGGGGCGCTCCGGATTCGCAGCCACGTTGCCACTTAAAAAGGGGCGCCCGTTATCGGACACCCCTTACGTTGCGCTGTGTTGTTGCAATACAGTCAAGCGGGATTTTTTGGATGAGGGGCGATCCCCTGGACAAAAACCGTCACAACATTCGACGCTTTTCCTCGATTTCGAGATTTTCATCGAATGTTGTGACGGTTTGGATATGGCAAAGGGACTGTACCTTTGTTACATAGCGAGGGCCGTACGGATGGATGGGTCGCTGAGTGCCTCGCGGAGCCAGGGGGCCAGCTGCTCGGGGTGACCCTGCAGGTAGCCTTTGAGCTCGGACGGGGCCACGCGACGCACCTCCGAGATCTCCTCTTGGTTGATATGCAGCTCGCCCGGCTCAACATGGGCTGCGAACACCTCGCACCATTCGCACTCGCAGTGGCCGTCGCCGTGGTCCTCGCGATACACCACGTGTCCGAGGTGCTTGAGCTGATCGGGCTCGCGCGTGATGCCAAGTTCTTCGTTGATGCGACGTGCCGTGGCGGCCGCAACATCTTCCCCGGGGAGCGGATGGCCGGCACAGCCATCGGCCAGCACCCCGCCCCACAGTCGCTTGAGCGGGCTGCGACGACAGAGCAGCAGGTGTGCGTCTTCGCCCCGGCCCTCAACTAGAAGCGTCAGAAAAGCCTGGTGCAGAATGCCCTCCCCCGTATGGGCCTCGATGCGATCGACGGGGCCAAGTACCTCGCCGGTCGCGGTATCGACCGCCACGACCTCGGCGCCCGCACCGCCCTCGTCCCAGCCGGCGCGTAGAATGCGGGCCGCGGCGGCCTCGAGCGCGGCGATGAGCTCCTTGGTGGTATCGAGCACATGCTGCAGGTCGTCCCCGCTCGCCTGCTCAACATGAAAACCCGTGCTTGCAACGACCGGCACATCAAAGCGCGTGGCCAGCGCCGCCGCGATATCGTGCGCCGGGATCTCGTCGCGATGGCACGGGACAGCCAGGATGCTCACCGTCGCCGTACGGCCGGGCTCGGGGCGCGGAATGGCCTGCGCCGTAGCGCCCAGGTGCGCGAACTCCGGCGAGCAGGCGTACACCGCCATGCCTCGCGGCGTCACCGTCAGCTGGGCCTCGAGCGCAAACTTGCCCTCGCCCACTGCAACCTTTGTCGTGTGCATACCCATGGGATCTCCTGTCGCCCGCGATGTACCTGAGACCATCTTCGCCTGTATTGCGACTATACAGGCAAGCGCAGCCTGCGACAAAGGGGGCAGGCACCTGACACATTCTGTTAGAGTTGCAGGGATTGAATCCCGCTTATTCATGCGACATTGGAGTGACAACCTTGACCGCCGCAACCACGCCTAAAAGTAAGTCAACCGCCGCCGCGCTCTCCCCCGCGCGCACCAAGCTCTGCCTAGCGCTGCTCGTGCTGTTGGGATTCTCGCTCGGCTGCTCCGAGTTCGTGGTCATCGGTATCGAAAGCGACTTGGCAACGGAACTCGGCATATCGCTTGCCACCGCGGGTCAGCTCATCAGCGTGTTCGCGCTGGTCTACGCTATCGCCACGCCGGTGCTCGCGCTCAGCACGGGGCGGTTCCGCCGCTACCAGCTGCTCGTGTGCTACAGCATTGTCTTTGTGCTCGGCAACCTGGTCATGGCGTTGGCGCCCAACTTCCAGGTACTGTTTATCTCGCGCATTGTCCTGGGCTCTGTCTCGGGCGCACTGCTCGCCGTGGGCGTGACGTACATCCCCGAGCTGCTGTCCCCGCAGCAAACTTCGCTTGCCATCTCGGTGGTATATGGTGCGTTTTCCGTGGCGATGGTCTTTGTGACCTCGATCGGCAAGTTTGTGGCCGACACGCTCGACTGGCACGTTGCCATGTACGGCACGCTGACCTTTGCCGTTCTGATCTGCGGAGCGCTCGTGGCGTTTATGCCGCGCGCTGGGCAAACCGACGAGCCTGCCACCTTTCGCGAGCAGGCAGGTCTGCTGCGCGAGCCGAGCATCATCACCGGCATGCTCATCTTTTTGTTTGGCGTAGGCTCGGTCTATGTGTTCTACGGCTACGTGACGCCTTATCTTGAGCAGGTGCTGGGCATGGGCACCGTTCAGGCGAGTACCACGCTTATGGCCTACGGCGTGTTCTGCCTGATCTCGAACATCCTGGGCGGATGGATCGACGCACGTTTTGGCATGAAGGCACTGCTTGTGACGTTTGTGCTGCAGGCTGCGGCGTTGCTCGGGCTGTTTGCCGTGGGCGGCACCATGCCGCTCGCGCTGGTCTTTGTCTTTAGCTTGGCGCTGCTCATGTACCTGTTCTCGGTGTCGTGCATCACGCACTTTATGGACGTGGCACGCAGCCGCCACCCCAAGTCGATGGTACTCGCAAGTTCGGTTGAGCCCATGGCGTTTAACGTCGGCATCTCGTTTGGCACTGCAGTGGGCGGCGCCGTGGTAAGCGGAGTTGGCATTGCGTACGTGGGCGCGGTTGGTGCCGTGTTCTCGCTTGTGGCCTGGGCACTCACGCTGGTGACGATTAAGCTGGCACGTTGGGAGCGCAAGCGGGCGAGGGCGTAGGCGTAGATGAGATACTCGAGCTCGATGGTGGCGATCGAAAGGAAACCGCATATGCAACGTGTACTGTTTATCTGCTATGGGAATATCTGTCGCTCGACGATGGCTGAGTCGGTGTTTACCGAGCTGGTGCGGCGCGCCGGGCGCGCGGGCGAGTTTGTCATTGATTCCGCTGCGACCTCGACCGAGGAGATTGGCAACCCGCCACATCACGGTACCGTTGCCAAGCTACGCGAGGTCGGGATTCCCGTCGTCGCACATCGCGCACGTCAGGTGCGTCGCGCGGAGTATGGCGACTGGGATCACATTGTCTATATGGATGCTGAGAACGCGCGCGGCCTGCGTCGCATCTTTGGCGACGACCCCGACGGCAAGATTACGCGCTTGCTCGATTGGACCGAGCGCCCCGGCGACGTGGCCGATCCCTGGTACACCGGCAACTTCGACGCCACCTACCGCGACGTGCTCGCCGGATGCACCGCTATACTCGAGCAGCTGTAGGTTCGCGGGCGCGTGGACCGCGCCCTCGGCATAAATCGAGCGTGGATTTTCTCCCACTTTGAGCGTTCAAGTGCGCCCTAAACGGGAGAAAATCCACGCTCATGAATGCGACAAAGGGACTGCCCCTTTGTCGCATCGGGGACTGTCCCTAGACCGGCTTGACCTCCAGCTTTATTCCCTCGGCACAGGAGTCACCCAAAACATCCGAAAGGGCCCAGGTCGCATATAGCGGCAAATAAAGAACAGCTCCGCTGCGTTCAACGTTGCCTCTCGAGAAAACAATCCCAAGCCTTACGCCATATTCGGCCGTATCAAGCACATGACCGAGCGCGGCGTGCGCGTGGTAATAGGAACCCGATTTAACCTCGATCGGAACAGCCGTTCCATCCGGTCCGTCGACCACAAAGTCCACTTCGCCGCGCTTCTTTGTCTGATAGTAGTAAAGCTGGCGATTTTGGGCAGTCAGCTGCTGGGCCACCACGTTTTCGTAAATACCGCCCAGATTGGGTTCCTTGCTATCAAGATACGCCGCCTGGGCGACGCCAACGGGGTAGCGCGCCATCAACATGCCCGTATCCGATTGGTATAGCTTGAACTGCGATGGCCGTGCCGTCTTGAGCAGGGGCGACTTTGGCTCGGTTACGATATCCGCCTTGAGAGCAACGCCGGCATCGACAAGCCAGACAAAATCTCGCTGGTACTTGTCGTAATGCGCCTTGAGGTCAATGGAATTGAGCACGAAGCGTTTGTTTTCGCCCTCGAGCATAATAGGGAGCTGATCGTAAATGCTCTGCACCTGAAGGGCTCGCCCGCTTGCATACTTGGAGATATCCCGCCGGTACTGTTCGTTGAGCTCTGACTGTAGCTGACGAACAGAGGCAAGGTCGCCCCGCGTGTCAAGGAAACGCTGCACGACCTCTGGCATTCCACCGACAACGGTATAGGTCCTGAAGTTTGCCATCATCGCGTCGTGAATGTAATCAGGAATGGGCTTCTCGCTGATACACGCGTCGCGTATCGTTTGGCGAGCTCCCTCGCTCACCCCGATCGCCCAGCAAAACTCCTCGAAATCGAGCGGGAACATCCTAAGCTCGTGAACATATCCCACGGGATAGGACCTAACGACCTTGAACTGGGTCCCGAGCATTGACCCCGAAAACGCCCAGCGGCACCTCCCGTCCTCAACAAGGAACTTTGCCATCGTCATGATGTCGGGGGCCTCTTGGACCTCATCGATAAACACGAGCGTTTTGCCCGGTGCTATCGGCTTTCCCGAGAGAAGCGTCACCCTGCTGATGAAATCGTCGGCATCCCGTGCCTCGAGAAGAGCATCTTTTGCCTGGCGATTTTCCATGAGGTTGAGTTCGATGTAGGTTGCATGGCTGGCTTTGCCAAATGCGCGAATCGAATAACTTTTGCCGATCTGGCGAGAACCCGTAATGAATAAGGCCTTTTGCTCGGCAGACTTCAGCCAACGCTCCAGCTCTGCCGCTATTTTCCTACGCAGCATAGGCTCTCCCCTCAGTGTCATCAAATGAAATGCAAGGTTTATATGCTTGATTATCGATGAAATGCAGAGTTTTTAGAACCTAATATCGGATGAAATGCAGAGATTTAGGATTATAGGCAAAAAAGAAGGGGCACCATCGGCGGATGCGACAAAGGGCCCGCCCCTTTGTCGCATCCGGCTATTCGTCGACGATCTCGGCAAGCCAAACGTTCAACGTGTCGACCTCGGGACAGCAGAACTTTGCCGTGCCGGGCTCGTTGCCAGGCACGGTTCCGCCATAGCGCAGGATATCGATATAGGGAAAGCCCACATGGCAGGCCATGGCGCACATCTTGCCGCGATCGCGATCGAAGTCAAAGACGTCGCCCGGCTTGTGACCATGGTGGCAGCGGCACGTCCCCAGCTGGTCCACGCAGCTCACGCGGATACGCGGCCGCTTGCCACGCGGCGCGCCGAGCGGCCTGTTCTCGCCCGCAGGCTTGACGCCGCCCTCGCCAGCGTTACTCATGGTCAATCACATCCAGGCAGGCCTCGATGGGAAGGCCGGCCGACTTGTCCTCTTGGTCGGCATTGCGCTCGATAAGCTCAGCCACCACACGCATGGCATCGGACGTCGCGCGCTGCAGACTCCAACCTGCCATAACGCGGCCGACGAGCACCGCCGAGAACGTATCGCCCGTGCCCGGGAAATAGACCGGAATGAGCTCAAAGGGAATCGTGAAGTACTCCCCCGCCACATGGTCGTAACCGATAACCGCGTTCGTGCCATTGACCACGGCGCTCGTAATGACCACCGACTTGGCACCCAGCTCGCGCACGGCGTCCACAAGGGCGCGGGCCTCATCGGGCGTGATCTGTTCTGCAATAGGCGTATCGGTGAGCAGACAGGCCTCGGTGTAGTTGGGCACCGCGTAGTCTGCGCACTCCAGCAGGTGCCGCATAAGGCCAATCGTGGACTCGGGCACACCGGCATAGAGCTTGCCGTTGTCGCCCATGATGGGATCGACGAACACCTTGGTGCCCTTTTGCGCACGACGGTGGCAAAAGTCCGAGATGATGCGCGTCTCTTCCTCGGTCACGATAAAGCCGGTCGAGATAGCGTCGAACTCAAAGCCGAGCTCCTCCCAGATAGCGAGACTTTGGCGCACGTACTCGGTGGTGTCGTGGATGTAGAACTTGGGGTAGTTGAGCGTATCGGACACAAGTGCCGTCGGCAAGTTATGGATACGGTAGCCCATGTGCGACAGCACCGGCAGCATGGCGGAAAGCGCGACCTTGCCGTAGCCGCACATATCGTTAATCAGCAGCAGCTGAGTGTTCTTCATGAGAGTCCCCCTTGGGTCGGGCGCGGCACGATGGCGCCATAGTGCAACTAAGTGTAGCGCAGCGCAATCTAAGTCTTGTCCTCGGATGTAAGGCCAAGTTTGGGCGCTATTTTGTTCTTAGATTTTTTCTGACGCCTCTAATTCCAGAAACTTGGCCTTAGAAGGCGCTATAAGATTCTAAGAACAAGTTTTGCCTCATATTTGTTCTTAGGACATTAACGATGCTCGTACCCATAACACCCGGACGACAGGGAAACGTCAGACATAACCTTTCGGGAACCCTCGCCTACGACTCGTTTAGACCCGCCAACATGGATACGTTCTTTCCACTCGATTTATCCGCTGATTCCATGCGACTTGTCTCCGATTGCCGCGCCGCACTCGGCGAGGTTGAGGGCATGTCTCGCTTTGTTCCGAACATCGACATGTACCTTTCCATGTACGTTCGCAAGGAAGCGCTCTTATCCTCCCAAATCGAAGGTACGCAATGTACGTTCGATGATGTTCTTGACCCGTCAAACGAATCCAATGCGAGCCGGGACCTAACCGACGTCGTCAACTACACTCGGGCGGTGCAGCAGGCAACTGAGCTCATGGAGGAATTGCCGCTCTGCATGAGGTTGCTCAAGACCGTTCATGCCACGTTGCTCGGAAATGGCAGAGGCTCCGACAAGACGCCGGGCCAGTTCAGGACGACCCAGAACTGGGTCGGACCAAACGGCTGCACGCTCAATGAGGCACCGTACGTCCCCCCTAACACGGAGGATATGAAGGAGGCGCTTGGCGACCTCGAGCTTTTCATCAATGAGCGTGACGACATCGACCCGGTCATCAAGGCTGCTTTGGTGCACTACCAGTTTGAAACCACACATCCGTTCCTCGACGGCAACGGACGCCTCGGGCGTCTGCTCATCCTCCTTTCGCTTATACATGATGGGGCGCTCACTAAACCGGTCATCTATCCCTCGTATGAACTCAAACGGCACAGGAGCGAATACTACGATTGGCTCATGCACGTAAGGCAGACAGGTGATTTCGAGGGATGGGTTTCGTTTTTCAGCACCTGCTTGCTTGCGAGCGCACGCGAGGCGCGGGATTCGATGCGAAAGCTCGTCGACCTCCATTCGGAAACCGAAAGGCTGATTCGCGAAAAGGCAGGAAGGGCTACAACGAACGCCCTTATGCTGCTCGACCTTCTCGAGGGCAATCCGATCGTCGACACCGCCTTTGTCTCTGAACGAATGCCGATTAGCAGATCGAGCGCAAACAACCTTATATCCCAATTTACCGATTGGGACATTCTTGTCCAACGCGACACGAGCAGGAAGCGATATCGCACGTTTTCATATGAGCCATACCTCGCTATCCTCCGAACCGGCGACGAGCCGCTCTAAATCTCTAAAAGCCAAGGGGGCGAAACCGGCAACTGCCAGTCTTGCCCCCTCGATGAACATATCGAAAGCCCTGGGATATGCAGCGACCCGCCGAATCTACGACGCGAAGACTGCCCCGGCTTCCCCCGGCACCAGCGTCCCATCAGTGTCTCAAAATCAATTCGGTACCTTGACAATCAGTTAGGTACCTCTAGAATCACTTAGGTACAGAACAATCCCTCTGTTTAACTAAAGAAAGGAGCATTGCAGCGACATGTGTGTTGAAGCACTCGTCTATCCACACGAGCCCGGCGGTGACCCGTCGCAACCGGTAGACATACCCGAAGCGGTCAGCGCCGAAGACAAACTCGCCAAGCGCATCCTGAGCGGCCTGGGCTTTTGCGGCCATTACATGCATTTTCATGGCGGAGGCGTGTCCGGCAAGGCGCCCATCATCTGCCTGCTGGCCAAGCAACCCGGCGGCGAGATGTCGCAGCAGGAACTCGGCATGCACTTTGACCTCAAGCCGGGGTCGCTTTCCGAGATCCTGTCCAAGCTCGAGCTCAACGGCCTCATCGAGCGCAGCCGTAACCCCAAGGATCGACGGCAGCTCACCATTCGCCTGACCGAAACCGGCCGGGAAAACGCCCGCATCGACCAGGCGGCCCGCATTCGCTTTAGAGAGCAAGCCTTTAGTGCCCTCACCCACGACGAGCGCGAGCAGCTCGCCGAAATGCTCGAGAAAATCCGTGTAACCTGGGAGGAACTGGATGATTAAAACCCTCATGGGCAGCATCCGCGACTATATGAAAGTCACCGTTGCCACGCCGTTGCTCGTGCTTGGCGAGGTGCTCTGCGAGATGCTGATTCCATTTATCACCGCCAACCTGATCGACGCCATCAAAGACGGCGCCACCGTAGCCGAGATGCTTCCCACCGCGGGCCTTTTGGTGCTCATCGCGCTGACGTCGCTTGCTTTTGGCGCCGCGGCCGGCGTCACCTGCAGCCATGCGAGCTGCGGATTCGCCAAGAACCTGCGTCACGACCTGTTCTACAAGATCCAGACGTTCAGCTTTGCCAACATCGATGAGTTCTCGAGCTCCTCGCTCGTCACGCGCCTGACCACCGATATCAACAACGTGCAGCAGGCCTTTATGATGATCATCCGTATCGCCGTGCGTGCGCCGCTGGTATTGATCTTCGCCTTTACCATGGCGTTTATCATGGGCGGCAGCGTCGCCATGGTCTACCTGGTCATCATTCCGCTGCTGGGCTTTGGACTGTTCTTTATCATCTTTAAGGTGCGTCCCATCTTCTCGCGCGTGTTCCACAAGTACGACGCCCTTAACGAGTCCGTCGAGGAAAACGTCACCGGCATGCGCGTGGTCAAGAGCTATGTGCGCGAAGACTTTGAGAAGGAGAAGTTCGCGACCGCCGCGCGCGACGTCCAAATGGACTTCACCCGCGCCGAGAAGCTGCTCGCCTTTAACAACCCCATGATGAACATCTGCGTCAACGGCGCGTTTGTCGTCATCATCTACCTGGGCTCCAAGCTCATCATCACAAGCCAGGGCACGCTGTTCGACGTGGGCCAGCTCTCCTCGACCTTTACCTATGGTTTCCAGATTCTCATGAGCCTGATGCAGCTGTCGATGATCTTTGTCATGGTGACCATGGCCGACGAATCGGCACACCGCATTGCCGAGGTGCTGGCCGCCGAGCCCACGATCGCCAATCCCGCCGAGTCCGTGCTCGAGGTTGCCGACGGTTCCATCGACTTTGACCACGTGAGCTTTAAGTATTCCGCGCATGCGAAACGCCAGGCGCTCGACGATATCGACCTGCACATTACGAGCGGCGAGACCATCGGCATCATCGGCGGCACCGGCTCGGCCAAGTCCACGCTCGTCAACCTCATCGCCCGCCTGTACGACGCCACCGAAGGCACCGTGCGCGTGGGCGGCATGGACGTGCGCGACTACGACCTGGACGCACTGCGCCACCAGGTCGCCATGGTGCTGCAGAAAAACGTGCTGTTTAGCGGCACCATCGCCGAGAATCTGCGTTGGGGCGACCCGAACGCCACCGACGAGGAAGTCCGCGAGGCGGCACATCTGGCCTGCGCCGATGAGTTTGTCGACGGCTTCCCCAAGGGCTACGACACCTGGATCGAACAGGGCGGCTCTAATGTTTCGGGCGGTCAGAAGCAGCGCCTGTGCATTGCACGCGCCCTGCTGCGTCGCCCCAAGATCTTGATCCTGGACGACTCCACCAGCGCCGTCGACACCAAGACCGACGCCAAGATCCGCGCAGGGTTGGCAAGCTATCTGCCCAACACGACCAAGCTCATCATCGCCCAGCGCATCAGCTCCGTACAGGACGCAGACCGCATCATCGTCATGGAGGGCGGCCGAATCGCGCAGATCGGCAACCATGACGAGCTGCTCAAGACGAGCGAGATCTACCGAGAGACCTTCACCTCGCAGAACAAGATGTCTGCCGAGGGCGAAGGGGCCGTCGAGGCCGACACCGAGGCATCCGCAGCGCAAGCTCAAACCCAGGAAGGAGGCGAGGCACATGAGTAAGGCAACGACCGCCGAGCGCGCGCTCAACCGTAAGGGCGGCACCATGTCGCGCCTCATCAAGACGCTCTTTGGCTTCTATCCCGTGCTTTTGCCCCTCGTCGTCGCCGGCGTGGTGCTCTGCGCCATCATCAACTCCATCGGCGCGACCTTCCTGCAGAGCGCCCTGCAAATTATTGGCGAATCGTGGCAGTCGGGCGATTGGGAAGCCGCGCAGCCCAAGATCGCACAGCTCGTGACCACCCTCGCCTGCATCTACGGCGTCGGCGTCCTGTCCTCGCTCTTCTGGAACCGCGCCATGGCTATCGTCACGCAGGGCTCGCTGGAGAAGCTGCGCGAGATGATGTTCAACCGCATGCAGGACCTGCCGATCCGCTACTTCGACACGCACCAGCGCGGCGATATCATGAGCCACTACACCAACGACATCGACACGCTGCGTCAGATGATCAGTCAGTCGCTGCCCAACCTGCTCATGACGATCATCATCATCGTCACGGTGTTCTTTATCATGCTGTACTACAGCGTGTGGATGTGCCTGGTCATCATCGCCGGCGTCGCCTTTATGACCTTTATGACCAAGCTGCTCGGCTCCAACTCCGCGCGCTTCTTCATTGCACAGCAAACCGAGCTCGGCGTGGTCGAGGGCCATATCGAGGAGGTCATGAACGGCCAGAAGGTCGTCAAGGCGTTCTGCCACGAGTCTGCCGCCGAGGCCGATTTTGACGAGCGCAACGAAAAGCTCTTCGAGGTCTCCCAGAAGGCCAACATGTACGCCAACATCCTCATGCCCATCCTTATGAACCTGGGCAACCTGCTCTACGTGCTGGTCGCACTGGCGGGCGGCATTTTCCTGGCGCTGGGCGTGCCCAACCTGAGTATCTCGGGCATGGCGCTGTCCATCGCCGTCGTGGTGCCGTTCCTCAACATGACCAAGCAGTTCTGCGGACAGATCGGCCAGATCTCGCAGCAGATCAACGCCGTGGTCATGGGCCTCGCCGGCGCCGACCGCATCTTTGAGCTCATCGACGAGAAGCCCGAGGCCGACGAAGGCTACGTGACGCTCGTCAACGCACAGGTGAACCCCGAGACTTGGGAGTTCGAGGAGGCTGACCACCACACCGGCATGTGGGCATGGAAACATCCGCACCGCGCAACCGGCGAGATCGAGTACGTGCCGCTGCGCGGTGACCTGGTCATGGACAACGTGGACTTTGGCTACACACCCGACCACGAGGTGCTGCACGGCGTGTCCGTGTTTGCCAAGCCGGGCCAGAAGGTCGCGTTTGTCGGCGCCACCGGTGCCGGCAAGACGACCATCACCAACCTCATCAACCGCTTCTATGACATTGCCGACGGCAAGATTCGCTACGACGGCATCAACGTCAATAAGATCCGCAAGGCCGATCTGCGCCGCTCGCTGGGCGTCGTGCTGCAGGACGTGAACCTGTTCACCGGCACCGTGATGGACAACATCCGCTACGGCAACCTGGACGCCACCGACGAGGAGTGCATCGCAGCGGCCAAGCTCGCGGGCGCAGACGACTTTATCACCCGCCTGCCCGACGGCTACGACACCATGCTCACCGGCAACGGCGCACAGCTGTCGCAGGGCCAGCGTCAGCTGATTTCGATCGCCCGCGCCGCCGTCGCCGATCCGCCGGCGATGATTCTAGACGAGGCCACGAGCTCCATCGACACCCGCACCGAGGCCATCGTGCAGGCGGGCATGGATAAGCTCATGGAGGGCCGCACGACGTTTGTCATCGCACACCGCCTGTCCACCGTGCGCAACTCCGACGCGATCATCTGTCTGGACCACGGCCGTATCATCGAGCGCGGCAACCACGACGAGCTGATCGCCAAGCGCGGGTATTACTACCAGCTGTACACGGGAGCGTTTGAGCTGGAGTAGGAACGGTTACTGACGGAGGGTACCCCGGGGCGTCGGGGTAATTCCTCCGTGCTCAAACATTCTCGCTGCGCTGCGAAACTGCGCGCGGAGGAAATACCCCG
>URBS01000002.1 GCA_900546085.1 uncultured Collinsella sp. | reverse complement strand
GCCAGGTATTTGTCGAGCGCGTCGACGATGCGGCGCTGCTCGGCGAGGGGCGGGACGGGGATTAGGAAGGACTTCAGTTTTCTAGCATTTATATTCGATTGGTTGACACCATCGGTCTTCACGCTCGCACACCAGTTGCGCTCGTATTGCGTGCACATAGCGTAATTGATGTACTTAGGATTGATTAGGATAGCCCTAAAGCGAATGAGATAGCCTGCATAGATTGCGGGAATTGAGCCATCGTAATAGGCGACTTTGCCAACCCACTCTCGGCTGTTTGTGCGGTTGAAAATCAAATCTCCTGGATGTAAGTCATATTTTGCGATGTCGTTTGCATCTGATGTATAGACAAGGTCCGAATAATCAATTGTGCCAACACGTGTTATGTTGCCCATTCGCAGAACAGGCACCGTTCCTTCTATATCTGATTTTTTAGATGTGCCGTATGAAGGCTCATCAGAAATGCTCGCAACCCTTGCCCAACTCCATCCTTCAGGGAGCTCGAATGGGATCTCGCTCTCAATGCACTTTGCCTTACCCTCACTATCAGCCCGCTTCTCATAGGGCAGCCCATCGGAACCGAAATAGATCACGGTATCGTTTTTAACATCCTTAGGCTTGAGCTCGCCGCGCTCGACCATGGCGAGCTTCTCCTCGTGGATGCGCGACAGCAACTCGCTTGCGGACTCGTCGTTCGGATCTTGCGGAACAAGCTTGCCGCGGATGGCAAGGTCCAACAGCTTTTGACGTAGTTTCCTAGTGTCCATTAGTCCTCGATGTCCCTCAGAAGCGCCTCGAGCTGCTCCACGGCGTCGGCAATCGCATCGCTCTTCTCGTGAATGCTTGAGAGCAAATCAGAAAGCGAGATCTCCGAGATGTCCTCACCGGTTTTGATCCAGGTGATATCGAGACTCAGCTTGTCGCGGCTCATAATCTCGTCGATAGTGAAGCGACGCCAACGTCCATCGGGGTTGTTGTCCTCGTTGTAGGTCTCATCGCGCTCATCGATATGGCCGGGCCTGTAGCATTCAAGGAAGTCGGCAAGGTCCGCCTCGGTCATTGGGTGTTGCTTCAACGTGTGGTGAACGTTCGTACGATAGTCGTAAATCCACACCTCTCGGGTCTGCACGCTCTCGCTGCCGGGACGGTTCTCGAAGAATATAACGTTAGCCTTTACGCCTGGCTTGTAGAAGATACCAGTCGGCAAGCGCAGGATAGTGTGCAGGTTCGTGGTCTCCAGCAACTTACGGCGCACCGTCTCACCGGCACCGCCCTCGAACAGTACGTTGTCAGGTACAACAACGGCAGCGGTGCCGCCAGTTTTCAAGATGGTATGAATGTGCTGAACAAAGTTCAGTTGCTTGTTCGAGCTCGTTGCCCAGAAGTCCTGGCGAGAGTACGAGAGCTCTTCGTCGACAAGCTCACCGTCCTCGCCGGCAGCAGCTTTAAGTGTCGCCTTTTTACCAAAAGGCGGGTTGGTGAGCACGTAGTCGAAACGCGTACCAGGGTCGGAGAGAAGCGCATCATTTCTTGTGATAGGCGGCACATCGTTAAAGTCACCGATGTTGTGCAGGAAAAGATTCATGAGGCAAAGCCGGCGCGTGGCGGGAACGATCTCCCAGCCGTGGAATGCCTCGTTCTTCAAGAACTTCTTTTGGTCGGCGTCGAGCTGATAGGCCTCCTCTATGTAGCTTTTTGCGGCCAGCAGGAAGCCGCCCGAACCGCAGCACGGATCACAGACGGTCTTCTCAGGCTTAGGCTGCGCACACTTGACGATGGTGTCGATGAGCGGCCTAGGCGTAAAGTACTGCCCGGCACCAGATTTGGTGTCCTCGGCTATTCGCTGAAGCAGCCCCTCGTAGATGTCGCCCTTGACGTCCTGCGACATAGCCGTCCACGTTTCTGCGCCGATCATCTGAATAACTCGCGCCAAGATCGCCGGAGAGCTCATCTTGTTTTGGGCCCCAGTAAAAATCTCCTGCAGCATGCCGCCCTGGGCGCCTAGCTTGTCGAGCATCTTCTTATAGGTGTCGAACAGCTCTGCGCCGCTCTTGTCCGCAAGACACTCCCAACGACAGTCCTCCGGAAGACCGGTCGGCCTATTGTAGGGGGGCTTGCTGTACTCGTCTGCCATCTTGAGGAAGAGCAGATATGTGAGTTGTTCGAGATAATCGCTGTTGGAAACGCCATCGTTATAGAGGACGGTCGCCATGTTCCAAATCTTCTGGTTAATGGTGGATGCGCTCATGCGCTGCCTTTCTAACTCATAGGTGTTATGCGACAAGCGCGTAGTTCATGTCGTCGAGAACGCCTTGGTACTTATCGCCGAACAGGATGTAGAAACGCCCGAGGCCGCCCTTCTCCCCGAAAGGCGACAGGTCGAGGTCGTCAGAGCTCACGCTTCCCGAAGTTGAGATATGGTCGCGAATCATACGCAGCCAATCCATCTGCTCTTCGGTAAACTGGCCGTGGCCTGCGTTCTTGGAGAAGACCCAACTCTTGAAACGCTCCGCCACGCCCGCCTCGAAGGGCCGCAGGATCTTTTCCTGTCCGAGTTCGAATCGAATGACGGAAATGATGTCCATAATCTTGCCCACAGCGCTTCGCGCCGTAGCGACGGGTGCCCCCGCAACCTCGTATGCATGCCAGACCGTGTCGCAAGAAAGCCCATAGGGGGACGTTTTCAACGCATCGTGAACAGCCTTGACCATACGCAGCGTGATGAGGCGCTGTTTGTAGGTTTGACCGTAGATGATTTGCAACGCGTCCAGCTCATCCTTGTTGTCGGCAAGGAACTGTCTGAATGTTTGGATGACCTCTTTGGCGTGGTCCTCGCGGTCGGTGTCCCAACCGGATGAAATGACAGCATCCAGGTTCTCATTATCTATAACCTGGTCGTGTGCCTTGCGCACGTTTTCGAGATAGTTTCTCAACTCGGCAGAGAACATCGGCTCTATCGCCTTTTCGACAAGCCGAGACTGGGCTTCTGCCAGCCTGGCTCGCTCTTCTTCGGTTGCTTCTTGAACATCATCGCTAAGGATAAACCCAGCTTCCTTTGCGATCTTGTCCTCGTCGAAAGCATCAAGCATATCTCTGGCGATATCGTTCACAGAGGCCCCGCCAGCGAGCTCGGCGGCCTTCTTTCGCTCGCCATTGTCCATGACAGCAGCGAGTCGAAGAAGCCGGCCGGCGAGTGAGGTGACGGTATCGTCATCGCGCGCGCCCATGGCGACGCTCATCATGAGCTCTTTCAAGCTTACTGAGGGCTTCCGCTCAAGCTGCCTTGTTTCAGTCTTAAGACTCTTCGTGACGCCAACGCAATCGACAACCACGTAGCGGCACTTGTTCGTTGTCGCTGACGGCGAAACGCGAGCCAGGTCATCATGGCCGAGCGTACGACGCCCGCGGCCAAGCATCTGCTCGAAGTAGTTTTTAGAACGAACATCTCGCATGAAGACAAGACACTCGAGAGCTTTGACATCGGTACCAGTAGCGATCATGTCAACGGTCACGGCTATGCGTGGATAGAATTCGTTGCGGAATGCCGCAAGTACAGACTTGGGGTCCTCTTCAGCGTTATAGGTTATCTTCTTACAGAACTCGTTCCCGCGCCCGAATTCTTCGCGCACAATGTTGATGATGTCGTCCGCATGACTGTCTGTTTTGGCAAAGATGAGAGTCTTGGGTATTTCCTTGCGGCCAGGAAACATAACCGTTGTGACCTTGTCGCGGAACTCGCGGATGATGGTGCGTATCTGGGACGGGTTGACAACATCGCGGTCCAGTTTACCCTTGTCGTATTCCAAATCCTCGTCGTTCTGCTCCCATCGCTTCTCACGGGAAAGGCGATCCCTCTTTTCAACTAGACGCTCGGTAATCGTCGCGCCGTTCTTGCTCACATCAGTTTCGATGATGTAGATATCGCCGCCGACATTGACGCCGTCAATGACTGCCTCCTCATGGGTGTATTCACTCACGACGTTCTGATTGAAAAAAGAATAGGTTCGCTTGTCAGGCGTAGCAGTAAGCCCGATGAGAAAGGCATCGAAGTAATCGAGGACCTGCTGCCAGACGTTATAGATAGAACGGTGGCACTCATCGATGATGATGAAATCGAAGTATTCAGGCGGGTAAGCCGAGTTGTACTCAACATCGCGTGGCCCGCCGACGAAGCGACCCTCACTAGGGGAAGATTCCTCGTCCGCCTCATCAAGTTCCTTGCCCTTGAGAATGGAGTACATGCGCTGAATAGTACTGATGCATACGTTGGAGCCATTGGGGATCTGCGAAGAGGTCAAACGGCAGACGTTGTAAAGCTCAGGAAACAACCTCGCATCGTCGGTAGGCCTGTATTTGCGGAACTCCTCCTCGGCCTGTTCCCCCAGGTTCTTTGTGTCAACAAGGAATAGAATGCGCTTTGCCTTGGCAAATTTGAGCAGACGATAAACGTTGGTAATAGCGGTATATGTCTTGCCAGCACCAGTGGCCATTTGGATTAACGCGCGCGGGCGATTCTCCTCAAACGTCTTTTCGAGTTTTAAAATTGCATTTACTTGGCACTTGCGATAGCCGGCGGTCTCGAAGTCGGGAAAAGACTTAAGTCTATTCCGAAGAGTGCCAGAATCCTTCAGCCAACTACGTAGCTGTTCCGGTCTATGAAAAGAGAAGATCTCGCGAGAGCGGTAGTCTTTATCGTGGTAGTCGCAAAACCGGACCAGGACGTCGGTCGCCTCGTAGACAAAGCGAATGTCAATATTTGTAGTGGCATATTTGAATTCACTCTCAGCGTATTGCTTTGACTGCTCGGCTACCGCTGTTAGCTTCTCGCCCTTGTTGTGTTCCTTGGCTTCAATTAACCCGCAGGGGGTGCCATCAACAAAGATAAGGTAATCACATGGTCCAGAAGTCGTTTGCCACTCACGGACAACGACACCGCAGGCCGCTGCGGGATTGAACTCTTTAACGTCCTGAACGACATATCCAGAAGCCCTCAACTTTTCATCGATAACAAGACGCGCTTTTTCCTCGGGACTCACCCAACCGCCAGCCTTTCTCGATGCCGCAAACTAATATGCCAGCGTCCTAGAACATACATAAAAACATTTTATCAGGCAGTAGACAGCAGCGTCTATCTCTGAGCAAAAGCAGCGAGCGCTCTGGAGGAACGGTCGTTGAAGCGTGGTGGGCCCCGGACCCATCGGCGACGCAGCACATGTCCTAGAAAGTCAGAGAGAAACGCTCTATGTTTAGAAGCAAACGGATGGTCTTTCCAAAAGAAACACGAGAAGCGCATCAATTGAATTAAGGGAAGTTGAAATACGATAGACAGCAGTGAATTTATCAATGGCCTTCAGTCACCCAAGTCCACCAGCCACTCTTAGCAAATTGCCTAACCCCTTCGCCTTCGGCTTCAGCAGCAGATCGCTTAGCTCGGGGCACTTGCTGGAAAGGCGCGTCTGGGCGCACTCGTCCATCCCCCATCGTTGACGGATCTCCTGCGCGCGCGGGCTCACGTGATAGCCCCGTCAATCGCCTGTTTAAGCAGCCTGGCGGTCACGTGCATATCAGCAAGGGCACCGTGAGCATGGTCCGTCGACTCATCAAAATCGATACCGAGTCCCGGTGACGCACCACCCAGCGAGACTAACCCATAGCCGCCCACCTCCATAATCGAGATGTATAACGCCTGCAGGTCGGTCCAGTCCGCAGGAAATGCGGCGAGGCCTATGCGCTTCGACCGTCAATCGGCCTCGTGCTACCGCTAATCCGTCCCGTCCCGGCAGCTCACACAACGGTGAGATAATTCCCGCGACTATTAACGTAAGCAAGGAGCACGCTATGGCAGACAACGAGATCAAACCCTCGACGGACGGCGACCGAGAGGAACTCGTGGCAAAACAGCTCGCATCTACCAAAATCCGCCTCGCGCTCACTCAGGAGCGGGCGGACGTCTCCGACGGCATCAAGCTCCCGCTCGAACGAGTCCCCCAGCTCGGCATAGCGCTCGCCTCACTCCCTTCGACATTCCGCACCGTCACCAATACGGTGAGCGTGCCTATGCTGCTCCAGCCAACCGACAAGTTTGGCAATCCGCTTGACCCGTCGATACTCCAATCGTTCAAGGACGGCAGCGGCCTCATGGGGTCCTACCGCGACGCAGCCAATGGCTTTGGGCAGGCTCGCTTCCACGTTGTCGAGGGTGACATCGCCACAAGTGTCACGCAAGTGCCCTACGACCCGACGTCGCTGTTCATGGCAGCCGCAATCGCGCAGATAAACCAAAAGCTCGACTCCATCCAGGAGTCCGTCGACGAAATGTTCGAGTATATGCGCCAGCGTGACAAGGCCAACATGCGCGGCAACCTCAAGACACTTGTAGACATCCTCAACGGCTACGACCTCAACTACGACAAAGCCGTTTACATGGCCAATGCCCATATGAAGGTACTCGACATCAAACAGGCCTCCGTGCAGGACATGGAACATTTCCGTTCGCAAGCACAAACGGACCTGAAAAAGAAAGGGTTCATCGAGGTGCGAGACGACGTGAAAAGGCGCCTCGACAAGGTTCTCGACTATCTCAAGGACTACAAGCTCGCCACCTATATCCACGCGTTCTCGCTGTTCCTCGAGCCCATGCTCACCCAGAACTTCAAACCTGCAAAGCTCGCAGACGCTGCCGCAAAAATCGAGGCGGACTCGCTTGCGTACCGCGAACTCTACACCGAATGTTACAACGCACTCGAGGCGAGCACTGCCGACACTATCGATGTGGCACTTCTGGGCGGCATCGCCTCCGCAGGCAAGATGCTCGGTCGCGCCATCGCGGCGACGCCCATCGGCGAGCTCACGCCCATAGACGAGGCGCTTGAGGGTGCAGGAGAGGACATCGGCAGGTTCAACGACGAGCAATCCGAGAAACTCATCGAGAAGCTCCATCAGGCGAAGACGCCCGATGTCGCGCCGTTCAAGCAGAGCATGATGGAAGTAGACACCCTCTACAACCATCCCACGCAGATTGCCGTCGATGCCGAGAACGTCTACATCCTGCCTGCCAAGCAGCAGGAAGAGTAGCCGTGAACGTGTATCTGGGACTGCGCGACGACTGGTTTTTTCTGGAAAACCCTACCGTTCTTGATGCAATCGAGACACTTCAGGACATGGCGGACGGTACGTTCTACCCGACCGAATACGGGCCAGAAAGTCTCGCAGATATCGCGTGCCCCGACCTTTGGGGTTATCTTATCCCGCAGGCAGAGGCGGAGCCATTCGAGCACCTTTTTGTGGCATGCGAGGACAAGCAAATCGCAAAGCTTTACGAGAGCCGCTTCACCTACGCGCAATGGGGCGCCGACGCCGAGGGAGAAGCCAAGGTGAGCTTTCTCTCCGCACCTGTCTCCAAGGAGGAACCCCTTGCGGGAACTATCGGCAAGAAGGCGACCTGGGCACGGTTCTGGACGTGGGGGCCCGGCCCCGAGGGCGACATCGACATACGCTGCGATTTGACCACGGGCCGGTGCGAGGCTGAATACATCTCCGCGAAAAGTAACCTCCCCACCGTCAGGTTCAGAGTTGCCGCAGCGAAGCTCGCACCATACACCACCATCAGCGAAGACGCCCGCTACGGTGAGCGCGAAATGGACCCGTGGATGATCTACGACGGCCCCTACTGGGAGTACATTCTGGGGACCGATGACACAGTTCTGCTTCGGGGAACGAGAAGAGGCTCTGCCGGAAAGGGCAAAGAGCCTATTCTCTCCCTGCTTCGCTCGATAAGAAGGTCCGCCAACCGCGAGACGCGCCGCCTTTGGGGATTCGCTATCTAGAAAAGGCGCGGGAGTAAGCCGGCACAACCCGTATAGCCACCGCGCCCATCGAAACGCGTCCCTATCGTTCCTTCAGCTGAAAGTGTGTTGTCTGCACGCTGGTATGGATAGCCCCAAAAGAGCCACCAGCCCGACGCGCCATTATAAGCGAACATATATTCGTATTTTTAGCTGCAATTTGATAGAATAGCCATTGTTGACGGCAGTCCCATGTGCCGGGCAGCGCCTTCCATGCGACGGGAGGTGATGCCCATGACCGATCTGATTGATTTCGTGAAGCTCCTGACCGCTCTGGTCTCGCTCCTCACAGCGCTCATCGGACTTTCCGAGGCACTCAAGCAGTGTTCAAAGCATAAAAAGAGGGGTCGACGCCGTTAAGGCATTGACCCCCTAATCTAAGCAACGGCGCTGCCCAGCTCTTCACCACTTGGGCTGCCGTCGACCTTATTTTACCCACGGGCGCCGGGTTTACCAAATGGATTTTCGGTAAAGGAAGCACGGCACTCCCGCAAAACCACTACGCCCCAAGTGCCGCCATGGGGATCACCGCCACGCCGTCGTCGCGTGTGTAGGCAATGCTCCCCTTTCCAACCACGACCGCCAAAAACGCCGGCGCGGCATTCTGGGCGGCAGGATTGGAGAGCACTTTCCTCTCCAGCGCCTTGAGATTTCTCGCTCCATCGTCTGCTTTCGCATCACTCAGCTTGACCTCGATGGCTCCCCAGCGCCCGTCGTGCTCAACGATCAGATCAACCTCAAGGCCCTTCTCATCTCGGAAATAATGGACACTGTTGTCGACACCGCCGTAGGTGGAAAGGAACACGCGCACGTCGCGCAGAACGAGGTTCTCAAAGAGCATCCCCAACGTTTGCATATCGCCAAGCAGCCGCTCAGGGGTAGCCCCCAGCAACGCCGCCGCAAGTGACGGGTCACAGAAGTAGCGCTTGGGGCGCACGCGAACGCGGGCCTTCGAGCGCATGGGCGGCTCCCATCCGCACAGGTCCTCGGTCAGCTTGAGCCTGTTGAAGAGGTCCAAGTACGCAGCGATGGTCCTCTCGTCGGGGCCCGCCTCACCGTACGAGGCGTCCTTTATGAGCGTCTTGTACGTGACGGCTTGGCTCTCGTTCATGGCAAGAGCTCGCAAAAGGCCGTGTGCAAGCTCGGGCGACATGCCCTCATCCAGCACGTTAACGTCGAGCACCGAGTGCACGTACTGGCTTGCCGTCTCTCGCGCAAGCTCTTCCGAAAGCCCAAGGTTTGCAGGCCAACCGCCCCTGCAGCACCAGCGGGCGACGTCATCCACCGTGCTCTCGCGATGCTGAGGGGCAAAACCCTCGCCCTTAAAGAGGCTTGCCAGTGACACGAGCGGCTCGCCGTCGCCCGACTCGCACAGGGCCATGGGGCGCATTGACAGACGGGCGATCCTACCCGTGCCGGAATGACGAACATGGCTGCGCTCCTCGCTTTTGAGCGCGGTCGAGCCCGTGAGCAAAAGTGTCCCGCGTTCGTTGCCGCTCGCGTCCACGAAGCGCCGAGCGGCATCCCAAACCTCGGGCACCTCCTGCCATTCATCGACCAGGTGTGGCGCATCGCCGATGAGCGCCAGGCTTGGGTCGACCTCTGCCGCCGCGCGCTGCGCAGGCTCATCGAGCCTGGAGACGCTCGCCGAGCGAGAGAGCGCCGTCCAGGTCTTGCCGCACCATTTGGGGCCGTTGATCTCCACACAGCCAAACGCCCGCATAAGGGTGTCGAGGCGCTCCTCTATGAGCCGGGGCCTATATCCCTTTTGGGTCAATCTCTTTGGTGCATCCATAGACGGCCGTCCCTCTCTATCACGCGATATGCGAAATTACGCCATTCTCAATGCTGATTTTACGCTATATTCAATGTAGTTTTTACGCCATGGCAGATGCAGTTTTTACGCTATTTTCATTGAAGGTTTTACGCTTGGCATCCTTAGCGCGACACTCGCTCAACCCCTGACCACCGAATTGCCCGAATTCCGGGATGCTGCCTCCGCTCCAAACAAAAGGCCCCGGCTCGCGATGGAGCTGCCTCCCATTTCTTGAACATATGAGCTTCCGCTTGAAGGGCGATCCGGAAAGCGCGTCCCATTCCGAGCATCACATCAGAGCGCGCTTGGTTATCTCCGCCCTCACATCTCGGCAAACGAGATCAGCTTGACGTCTCCCCTACTCTCTGCGGCATCCCGACATCCCTGCGTAAAGCCGCTTTTTGAGAAAAGTGCATAGCTTTTTCGTTGCCGTCTAAAGAGCTCGCTTCGATGCACGAGCTTTTGCAGCACGTCTTCACCCGTCGGTTCATTGCGCCATTTGCACTCCGCAAACAGCGCAGCGCCCTCGCCATCGTCAACAATCAAGTCAATTTCTTCCTGCGTATGCGTTCGATTATCCGTTCCCCACCAGCGCCCGACGCTCGCCGGAACCACATCGAGCTGGCCCGCCCGTGCGAGTTCGTACACGTATTGCCTGCATATAAGCTCAAAGACCGTGCCCATGTAATCCGACACGTGCGGCTCAATACGCCTATACGCCATCTCGGCCATATCGTTTTGAATCAACCCGATGTTCTGCGGCACAAACTTGTACCAGAACCTAAACATCTGGTCGCTCAGTAGATACACGGCCCGCTTATTGCTCGTCTCGTTTAGGGGCAGCTCGCGCTCGACAATCCCAAGCGACGCCAGCTTATCCACATAGCTCTTTACGTTGCTCGCAGGGATTCCCGTAGAGCTCGCAATCTCCGAGATCTTCGAGCGCCCCTGAGCAATTGCTTGCACGATCGCATCATATTGCTCGGGATTGCGGCACTCTTGCATTAGCAGGTTACTCGGCTCCTCAAAGAGATAGCCCGTAGGAGTAAGAAAAAGACGTTTGATGTTGTCCTTGAGCGGTGCAGCAGGATCGATTTTCTCGATATAAGCAGGAATGCCGCCCGTCATACCATAGCAAACTGCAGCGTCTTCGCGACTCATGCTCTGCCACAGGCCGAGGGTCGTCGTAAAATCAAGCGGCATGATCTTAAACTGGGCCGTACGCCTACCGTATAGTGGGCTCTCGTAGCCCAACACCTGTTCCTCCATAAACGAAAGAGACGAGCCGCATAGAATCAGCATGAGCTTGGTCTCTTTGTACAAGTGATCGATCTTATCTTGCAACAACGAGCTGATCTCGGGATTCGATTGGGCGAGATAGGGATACTCGTCAATCACGACAATCAAACGTTCCGTGCGGGCCATGGTGGCCAATGCATCGAACGCCTCGTCAAAACTACGAAACGACACGCCTGCAGCACCAACCGAGCCTGCAAGTATCGCCTGGCTAAAGCCGTGCAGGTTTGCCTCTGCATTGGTACGACGTGCTTGAAAGTAAATAGCCTTCTTGCCTTGGATGAACTCTGTGATAAGACGCGTTTTACCCACACGACGGCGGCCGTAAATCACAGGCATCTCAAAGGAGCCCGTGCCATACAGTCGATTGAGCTCGGACATTTCCGCTGTTCTTCCGATAAACATAGGACCATCCTTCCTTTACGTTATAGCTAGCTATATTATACCTTCCTATAATATAGCTAGCTATAACGTAATTCGACAAGCGGCGCACGCAAAAGGGGCGGTACACCACCGTACGTGGACCGTTCCGGAAAATGCATCCCGTTCTGGAGCCAAAAACTGGGCCGTAGTTTCCGCCAAGCATCCCATCCGGAAAGCGTGTCCCGTTCTGAGCCTGAATTCTGGGATGCGGTTTCCACTGAAACTTCTACCGGAAAACGAATCCCATTCTGAGCGTCGAATCCGGGACGCATTTTCCGTCTGCGGCCCCGTTGGGAAAGTTCATCCCGCTCTGAGGGCTCGTTCCGGGATGCAATTTCCGCTTGAGGCCCGATCCGGAAACGGCATCCCACTCTGGGGCCGAAGTCTGGGACGCAGTTTCCGGTTGAGGGGCGTCCCGGAAAGCGCGTCCCGTTCTGAGCGGCAATTCCGGGTCACAGTTTCCGCCGACACAGACGACGATTCGCCACCCTTATCACAGGCCTTCAAACATGCGATCCAGAAACGCAAAACAGCAGATAGAATGCTCTTTTTCAAAAAAGTACACGTCCTGAAACTTACCCAGTCTTCATAACTCGCTACCGTTCACGGTCGCCGATTACCGCCCACCGATTCGGATGTAAAAATGTCGCCGAAAACAGGCCATCTACCTGCATGGTTAGATTTTGGTCAGCTTTTGGTCAGTTGAGCGGCAAGTTCCGGCTGATACGTTTTTGCTACCCAAAAGGAGGCGGTAGCTCATGACCCATTGCAATGACCAGCTCATCGACCAACTGCTCACTCAAGCCGAACAAGAGGGGCGCTGTCTGATTCCCCCGAGCACGGCGATCCGAAAAGCGCTCCTTCGGCGCATGGGCGTCACGGTCGCCTCGCCCATGCCGGGGTTGTTTGCGCGAAAAACGCGCTGGGACGAACTCAACCGAGCGCAACGCCATTGCGAGATTATCCGCGCCCTTGCAATCATCCACCCCGATTGGACGTTCTGCTCGTTTTCGGCAGCATGCCTCCTGGGACTCGAAGTCTCGTGGCGGCACCTGAACGTCGCACACGTCTGCAGCCCGACAAAACCATCGGCTCGCCCGGGCGCGCATATTCAGCGGCATCAGATCGAGCCGGCCGGAGCAATCCGTCTATCCAGCACATCGGTAACGCCGCCCATCCAAACGGTCACAGATTGTCTGCTGCAAACTGGTTTTGCCGACGGCATGCCCATTGCCGATTCGGCGATTTTAAAGCTCGGCCTTGCACGGGAACAGCTGATGGAGGCCGTTGAGCAACGAGCGACTGCCCGCAATGGTCGCGCGATTCGCACCGCCCTCACAACGCTTCGATATGCCGACGCCCGCGCCGAGAGCGGCGGGGAATCGGTCGCCCGAGCCGTCATGATCGAGACGGGCTTTGCGCCCGACTGGCTTCAATACGAGTTGACGGACCCCTTCGATTCGACCGAAAGCATGCGAACGGATTTTGCCTGGGAGCGCCAGGCGCGGGAACTCACGCTGGGCGAGCTCGACGGGCTCATCAAATATACCGACCAGACCATGCTGGCCGGACGCACCACTGCCGAGGCGCTCGTCGCCGAACGACAGCGCGAGGCGCATCTATCGCTCTACGGTCACCCTCTGCTGCGCTTTACCATGAACGAGGTCCGCTCGGCAGGAATGCTCGCCAAAAAGCTGCAGACGGCAGGCATCCGGCAGACCGCGCTGCCGACATGGCTCAACGAGGTAGACCTGTAGGGGCCGCTGAGCTTATGCCCGCCTGCCTACCAAACCGGGATACGCTTTCCGGTCGGAAGCTCCCGCGGAAACCATGTCCCAGACTGAGTGCTCAAAACGGGATGCGCTTTCCAGATGGCATGCCTAGCGGAAACCGTGTCCCGGAATCAAGGCCTAGAACGGGACACGCTTTCCGGTTGAGTCCTTCAGCGGAAACCGCATCCCAGAATAAACACTCAAACTGGGATGCGCTTTCCAAACGACCGGCCAGCGGAAAACGCATCCCATTCTGAGGCATGATTCCGGGACACAGCTTCCGGTCGAGGGCCGATCCGGATAGCGCATCCCACTCCGGGACTGGATTCCGGGACGTAGTTTCCGCCGAGGGCCCAAAAAGGAAAGCACATCCCGTTCTGAGTGCCAATTCTGGGATGTAATTTCCGCCGAGAGCTCCAAAGGGAAAGCGCATCCCATTCTGAGCGCCAAATCCGGGACGCAGTTTCCGCATGCGGCCCCGTTGGGAAAGTTCATCCCGTTCCGAGGCTGGATTCCGGGACGCAGCTTCCACATGCGGAGGCGCTCCAAACAAAAGGCCCCGGCTCGCGATGGAGCTGGGGCCAAAGACGCAGCTTATGCAGTTGGCGTTGAGCGCAGACGGCAGTCAACAATGGCCGCCCGCGCTCTACCCTACCCGCGGTGACGGGCGCGGCTGTACGGCGTATCCACCATGGGCAGATCCGGACGCAGCTTGCCGTCAAACGCGCGATAGGCGTTCTGTACGGCGGGCGCCGTGGGAATCGTGGCGATCTCGCCGATGCCCTTGCCGCCGTATGCCACGGGCAGCAGCTCGTCCTTCTCCACGTAGATGGCGTGGATATCCGGAATCTCGGGCGCACGGAACAGCCCGAGCGTACCGTACCTTGCCTGGGGCACGCAGTCCTTGAGTGGCCAGTCCTCGGTCAGCGCATAGCCCATGCCCATGAGCACCCTGGATGGAGATGGGGTTGACCACCTTGCCGGAATCGTGTGCGGCATAGACCTCGCTCACGCGGCCGTCATCATCCAGAATGACCACATGTGTGGCAAAACCGTAGCAGATGTGGCTCTTGGGGTTGGGAACATCGGCGCCCAGCTTGTCGGTCGGCTCCAGATACACGTAGCCAAACTCGCATCCCTCGAGCGCCTTGATGGTGGCCGCAGGGTCCTGAGGATGCATACCCTGGCCAGCGACGAGTTCCTGCGTGCGCAGCTGGTAGGCGCGACCGTCGTCGTACTCGATCTTGACGCCGTCGCCATGCGCGCTCACGGGAGCGGTGGGCGCAGGCTTGCCGGCCTCGATGCCAAGCATGGCATCGCGCAGTAGGAAGGCGGCGCCGCGCACGGCCTCGCCGGTCACGACCGTCTGACGCGAGCCAGACGTGGTGCCGGAGTCGGGAGCGTTCTCGGTGGAGCACTCGCCGTTGGCAATGCAGCTCAGCGGCAGACCGCAGGCCTCGGCAACGTCCTGCAAAAAGACCGTGTTGCAGCCCTGGCCGATGTCGGATGTGGCGGCATAAACCACGGCGCGACCACCCTCGACGCGAATCTTGCAGCGGCCGGCATCGGGCAGGCCCACGCCCACGCCGGCGTTCTTCATGGCGCAGGCGATACCGGCATGTCCGGGATGCGCATAGTAGGCATCCTTGACCTCGAGCAGCGTCTCCTTAAGCGCCGTGGAGCAATCGGCAATCTGGCCGTTGGGCAAAACCTCACCCGGCTCGATGGCGTTTCTGTAACGAATCTCCCACTGATCCAGGCCGACCTTCTCTGCCAGCAAGTCAATCAGGCTCTCGAGCGCAAACTCAGACTGGCAAACGCCAAAGCCGCGGTACGCGCCGGCGGGCGGGTTGTTGGTGTAGTAGCCAAAGCCGCGAATGTCGGTGTTCTGGTACTTGTAGGGGCCGACGGCATGCGTGCAGGCGCGCTCGAGCACCGGGCCGCACAGCGACGCGTAGGCGCCGGTATCAAAGTTGATCTCGCAGTCCAGACCGGTAAAGTTGCCCTCGGCGTCGCAACCCAGCGTAAAGGTGCCGTCCATGGCGTGGCGCTTGGGATGGAACGCGAGCGACTCGGCACGCGTGAGCTTGCACTTCACAGGACGCTGGAACTTATATGCGGCGAGCGCGGCCAGGTGCTGGACCGAAACGTCCTCCTTACCGCCAAAGCCGCCACCCACGAGCATGGTCTCGACGACCACACGCTCGGGTTCGCTATCCCAGCCAAACATGTGGGCGCACTCTTTGCGCGTGTCGTAGGCACCCTGGTCGGTCGACTGCACCTTGACGCCGTTCTTGTACGGGAAGGCAACGGCGCACTCGGGCTCCAAGAAGGCATGCTCGGTAAAGGGCGTGGTAAAGCGCTGCGTCACGGTAAACGCGCTCTCTGCCAGCGCCTTGGCGGCGTCGCCGCGCGTCACGTGGCGGCTCTGGCACACGTTGTCCTTGAGCTCCACCGTGTTGCCGAAGGCAAAGAAGCTGTCGTGCAGGCGCGGGGCGTCAGCAGCCCTGGCCTCGACAATGTTACGCACGGGCTCCAGCGGCTCGTAATCAATCTTTACGAGCTTCTTGGCCTTCTCGAGCGTCGTCTCGTCCTCGGCAACCACCAGCACGATGGCGTCGCCCACGCAACGGGTGATATCGCCCTGGGCGATCATGACGTCCCAGTCCTGGATAAGGTGGCCGACCTGGTTGACCGGCACGTCCTCGGCGCGCAGGATGCCCACCACGCCGGGCAGGGCCTCGGCCTTGGAGGTATCGATGGAGAGCACGCGGGCGCGCGGGTACTTGGAGCGCACGGCGCTGGCATAGGTCAGGCCCGGCTGGTCGATCTCGTCGATGTCGTCGGGGTACTTACCCTCGCCGAGCACCTTCTTGCGCACGTCGATACGGAAGGCGCGCTTGCCCACGCCGTAGTCGTCGCCGCGCTCCAGATCCTCGTCGATCTGCTTTTCGCCGCGGAGCACCGCAGCGGCCAGCGAGATGCCCTCGATGATCTTCTTGTAGCCGGTGCAGCGGCAGACGTTGCCGCGGATGGCGTACTTGATCTGCTCCTCGGTGGGCTCGGGGTCCTCGGCGATGAGCGCTGCACCCGCCATGACCATGCCGGGGATGCAAAAACCGCACTGCACGGCGCCCACGGCGCCAAAGGCGTACACAAAGGCCTCGCGCACGTCCTCGGGCAGGCCCTCGACGGTCACGATGTTGCGGCCGGCGGCAAGGGCGGTGGTCAGCACGCACGCCTTGACGGCGGCACCGTCCACATGGATGGTGCAGGTACCGCAGGCGCCCTCGGAGCAGCCGTCCTTGGCGGAATGGATGTGCAGGTCGTCGCGCAGGTAGCGCAGCAGCGGCTTGTTCTGAGTCGTCGTGCGCTCGACGCCGTTAACGGTAAAAGTGAATTCCTGTGCCATGGTGATTCCCTTCTACACGCCGGCGGCGATGCCGGTGCGGTCGTGGATGGCGCCATGCGGGCAGACGACGGCGCACATGCCGCACGACAGGCAGTCCGCGCCGTCGATATGGGCGCAGTTGTCCTCGATGCGGATAGCACCGGCAGGGCACTTTTTGGCACACATGCCGCAACCGATGCAGCTCGTGTCGCAGATCTTGCGCGCAATGGCGCCCTTATCGGTGTTGTTGCAGCGCACCAGGATGTTCTGATAGCCGGGAACAAAGGCAATCACGCGCTGCGGGCACGCCATGCCGCACAGGCCACAGCCCGTGCACTTGGAGCGATCCACGCGGGCAATGCCATCGACCAGCGCAATGGCACCGTGGGGGCAGGCCGCGACACAGGCGCCACAGCCAATGCAGCCTTCGCTGCAGCGGGCGTCGCCGCCTGCGGAGGCGCAACCGCTTCCGCAGGCAACGTAGGCCACGTTATGTTGAATGGATTTGGCCATAAGAGACTCGCCTATTTCTTAAGGAGATACGGATAGCTGTCGCGCACGGCCTTGATGGTCAGGCGGACGGCCTCGGGTAGACCGGTGTTGACGGCATCGACCGAGACGGTGCGGACCGTGCCGGCGACGCGAACCTTAAAGTGGTCCTCGTCCACGGCCAGGAAGCCCTCGTTCTCGGAGTTCTCCATGTCCTGATCGCTCCAGAACAGGGTGAGCTTGTCCTTGTAGGGACGACCCTCCTGGTAGGGGCAGAACACGGCGCAGTTGCCGCACTCGTTGCACATGCCGTCGACATGGACGACCTGATGCTTGGCCAGGCCCGGCACCTTAATTGCCACGTTGGCGCGGTTGGGGCACACGTCGCAGCAGACCTCGCACACCGAGCCGCAGCCCAGGCAGCGGGTCTTGGTGCAATTGCGCTTGTCGCGGCACAGCGACCCCTTGCGCTCGTAGCAGGCGTCCTCGCGACCGGCCTGAGCATTCTGGTCGGCGTACTTGTTAAAGTCCACGCCAGCGATGGCACGGGCGACCTCGGCGGCGTCGGCGATAGCCTCGACCACGGTGGCCGGACCGCGACGGCAGTCACCGGCAGCCCAGACGCCCTCGACGCCGGTGGAGGTGGCGGCAAGGCGGCCGCGACGGTCGTGCTCAACACCCACGGCGTCGTACAGGCTGGCATCGATGCCCTCGCCCACGGCGCAGATCACCGTGGTGGCGGAAAGCTCGACGGTCTCGCCCGTGGCGACGGGGCTGCGACGGCCGCTTGCATCCGGCTCGCCAAGCTCCATAACGTCGCAGGTCAGCACGGCGCCGTTGAGTGCCTTGGGTGCCAGCAGCTCGCAGAACTCAACACCGTCGGCAAGAGCAAGATCAAGCTCTTCCTCGTCAGCGGGCATCTGCTTCTTGGTGCGGCGATACACCAGGCGCACATTCTTCACGCCAGCCAGACGCTTGGCCACGCGGGCCGCGTCCATGGCGGTGTTGCCGGCGCCAATGACCACGACGTCCTCGCCCAGCTCGAGCTTCTCGCCCTTCTTGGCAGCCTCGAGGAACTCCAGCACGTCGAGCTCGGCACCCTCGCCCAGGCCCGCAGAGCCGGGCATCCAGGCACCGGTGGCCACGACCACGTCGGTAAAGCCCTGGGCCTTGAGCTCGTCAATGGACTCCACGCGAGCGTTGAGCTGAACCTTGGCGCCAAAGGCCAGGCAGAGCTCGGCGTCGTGCGAGATATCGTCGCTCGCAATGCGGAACTCGGGGATCACGTGACGGACCACGCCGCCGAGCGAATCGCGGGCCTCGAAGATAGTGACGGGCACGCCGGCACGTGTCAGGAAGAACGCCGTCGCCAGGCCGGCCGGGCCGCCGCCGATAACGGCAACGTTGCGCTCGCCGTCGTTGGCGATGGCCTGGGCGCGCAGCTTGGGCAGCACGGCGGTCATGGCCTCGCGGGCGGCCTTGAGCTTGCTGGCGCGGATCTGGGCGCCCTCGGGCTCATAGAATGCACGCTCGCAGGCACGGCCGCAAGGATGCGGGCAAATGGTGCCGGTAATGAACGGTAGGGCGTTGCGCTCGATGATGATGTTGAGCGCGTCCTCGTAGCGGCCCTCGTCAACAGCCGCCAGATAGGCGGGAATATCCTGCTGGATGGGGCAGCTCGTGCGGCACGGCGTGGTAAAGCAGTCGGAAAGCGGGCTCTTGCCGACGACCTTGCGGTCGGGCAGCGGGCGCAGCGGCTTCTTGTAGAGCGGGTTGGTGAGCGAATCGGTCTGGATCGCGGTCACGGCCTCGAGCGAAACGCCCGCGAACGGCTTGCCATCCAGATCGGTAAACTCGCCGGCCATCTGGCTAAAGCGCTCGTAGCCACCGGGCTTGAGCACGTCAGTCGCCAAGGTAACGGGCCAAATGCCGGCGTCATACAGGGCGCGGATGTTGTAGACCGTGGCACCGCCGGAGTAGCTGATGCGCAGCTTGCCATCGAACTGCTCGGTAATGCGACGGGCGGCCTCGATGGTCAGCGAGAACAGCGAACGGCCGGACATATACATCTCGGTGGAGGGCAGCTCGTTCCTCGTCACGTCGACGGGGAACGTGTTGGTCAGCTTGACGCCAAACTCCAGGCCGCGCTCGGCGCACAGGGCAATCAGGCGCTCGAACATGGGCACGGCGTCGGCCCACTGCAGGTCCTCGCGGAAGTGTGTATCGTCGAAGACGATGTAGTCAAAGCCCAGCTCGTTCAGGCGCTGACGGGCAAACTCATAGCCCAGCAGCGTGGGGTTGCACTTGATGTAGGTGTTGAGGCCCTTCTCGGTGATCAGATAGGTCGCGATGCGCTCGATCTCCGCCGGCGGGCAGCCGTGCAGGGTAGACTCGGTGATGGAGTTGGAGACGCGCGCCGGGATGGACTCGACAAACGCGGCATCGACATGCTCAAACTTGTCCAGGTTGGCAAGCGCCCATGTGCGGCACTCGTTCCAAACCTCGGAGCCGCTGGCGTCTTTCATGCCCTCGATGTAGGCGTCGACCTTGGGGCTCTTAATACCCTCGAGGTCATAGCCCACGGACATGTTGAAGACAAAGCCGTCCGGGCTGCCCAAGCCGTACTCGCGAGCGATCAGGTGGCAGGCGAACCATGCCTTCACGTACTCGGCAAAGGCCTGCGGAACCTCGAGCTCGGTCGACCACTCGCAGTTGTAGCACTCGTCCTGCGCCACAATGCAGGGTTTGTTCACACACTTGGAGAGCTCCTCGCCGTCCATAACCTGAACAGTCTTGAGCTCGAAGAAGCGAGAACCAGCCACATAGGATGCCACGATGTTCTGGGCAAGCTGCGTATTGGGGCCGGCGGCCGGGCCAAACGGAGTCTCGATACGCTCGTCAAAAATGGGAAGCGCACCCTCCTGGTTGGTCGTGACCATCTTGCGCACGCCAAAGATGGCGTCCTGGGTCTTGTGCTCCTCGATGATCCAGTTCATCAGCTGCGAAAACGGGATCGGCCTCATGATGTCGCTCATAGTGAGCTCCTCTCTGTAACGCCCGGCGAGACCGCGCGGCGGGCGCAAATACGGTGTAGCGCTAGCACAGCGCCGGCGACCCCGCGGAGGTCGCCTATACGCGCGTCGGATGCGGCGAAACATCCGACGCGCGTGAATCTACTTGTAATTAGTACGTGCGATCGTTGAGCGTGCTCCAGAGCTTCTTGGACTCGGCCATGGTCCACGCGTTGATCTTGTCCTCATCAATGCCAACGAACTCGCGATCCTTGTACAGGACGCGGCCGTTGATGATGGTGGTGCGGCAGTTTTTGCCCATCATGCCAAAGAGCATGTGGCCGTCGATATTCTCCTCGCTCAGCGGCGTAAAGGGCTTGTAGTCCATAACGATGACGTCGGCGGCAGCGCCGGCCTCGAGCACACCGAGCTTGCGATCGAAGTACTTGCTCGCCATCTTGGCGTTGTTCTCGAACAGCATGGTCATGGCCTCGCACCAGCCCACGTTGGGCATGGCGGCGTTGTGGCGCTGAATGATCAGGAAGACCTTGAGGCTCTCGAGCATATCGTGGGTGTAGGCGTCGGTGCCCATGCACACGGGAATGCCGCGGCGGAAGAACTCGAGCACGGGGGCGCAGCCCACGGCGTTGCCCATATTGGATTCGGGGTTGTTGACGAGCCAGGTGCCGGACTCCTTGACGATATCCATCTCGGCAGGCGTCACGTGGATGCAGTGGCCGAGCATGGTGTCGGGACCCAGCAGGTTGTGCTGCAGCAGGCGCTCGACGGGGCTGATGCCACCGCGGTTGAGACGGGAGTCCCACACATCGTTCATGCCCTCGCACACATGGATGTGGAAGCCGGTCAGGCCGTTGTTGGCCTCGGCCATCTTATCCATGGTCTCGTCCGAAAGCGTGAAGGTGGCATGTCCGCCAAACATGGCGGCGATCATATGGTTGTCGTTATCGCGACGCTCCTTGGCGGCCCACTGGGCAAACTCGGCGTTCTCGGCAATGGCCTGGTCGCATTTTTCCTGGCCGCGGCGGTCGGAGACCTCGTAGCACAGGCACGAACGCATGCCCAGCTCCTGAGCGGCGTCCTTAATGGTAAAGAGGCTTCCCGGGATCTCGCAGAAGCTCGCGTGGTGATCGAAGATCGTGGTGACGCCATCGCGGATGGAGTCAAGAATCGTGGCATAGGCGCTGGCCTTGGTGCCGTCGAGCGTCAGGTTGTCGTCGATCTTCCACCACTGCTGCTCAAGATTCTCCAGGAAGTTGGTGGGGTTGCAGCCCTTAATGGTAAGGCCGCGGGCCAGACCCGAGTAGATGTGGGTGTGGCAGTTAATGAGTCCGGGCATGATGAGGTTGCCCTGGGCGTCGACGTACTCGGCATCCGGGTACTTGACCTTGAGCTCGCACTCGGGGCCCACTTCGACGATCGTATCTCCGTCAATGGCGACCGCACCGTTGGGGATGAACGGGGTCTGGGCGTTGCGAGTAAAGACGGAACCGTTAGCGACCAGAAGCATGAATGCTCCCTTCAACATCAGGGGCGGGGTTTGACACCTCTGACATAGCGGAAGTGCGAAGCGCCGGCCTACACCGGAAACGGGCCCTCTCCCGTCAACGCTTCACCAAAGGGACGAACCCTTTGAAGTGCGGCTTGGCGCCGCATGACGTCGGCGGACGAGGCGATGCGTCCGCCGACGAATAGCACCGAATTGGTTACTTCTTGCTCTCGGGCAAGACCAGATCCACGGCAGCGTCCTTGGCGGCATCGATGTGCTGAGCCACGACCGGCGTCTGCGGAAGGATCAGGTTAAGGACAATGGCCATGATGGCGGTGGGGGTTACGGCATTGGAGCCGATGACGGTGGACACCCAGGCGGGCATACCCTCGCCGGCAAGGCAACCGCTGGCCATCCAGATACCCAGGCCAAAGACGACAGAGGTACCGACGATGGTGGTAGTGCGCTGCGTGAGGCCCTCGCGGGTGAACATGCGCACGCCGTTCATGGTGATGGTGCCAAAGACGCCGACGGTCGCGCCGCCGATGACGGGCTGCGGGATAGCGGAAAGGACGGCAGAGAGCTGCGGGAACAGACCGGCGATGGCAAAGACGGCCGCAATGATCACAAAGACCCACTTGTTGACGACCTTGTTGGAGCAGATGATGCCCACGTTCTGGCCAAGGGCGCTGGTGGGAAGACCGCCCAGCAGGCCGCCGACCATAGAGGTGAGGCCCTGGGACACGATAGCGCCGGAGAGCTCGCGCTCGGTGGGCATACGGTCGATGGAGCCCAGGCAAGCAGCAGAAACATCGCCGATAACCTGGATGGCAACCATGGGGAACACGACGGCGAGGGTAATGCAGACCTCGGGATCAAACTCGAGCGCGTAGGGCATGAGCTTGGGAAGGGCGAAGACCTGAGCGGTGGCGACGCTGGAGAAGTCGATCATGCCAAAGGGGATCGAAACGATCATGCCAACGATCATGCCAAAGAACACGGACCCCAGCTTGAGCGTGCCCTTGCCAAAGTTGGCGAGCGCAAAGACCACGGCGAAGGTGATAAGAGCAACGCACCAGGCCTGCGGAGTGCCCCACAGCGGCGTACCCATGCCGCCGGCCATATACTTGACGGCCGTGGGATAGAGAGAGACGCCAATGGAGAAGATGACCGTACCGGTCACGACGGGCGGGAACAGCCACTTAATCTTGCTGTAGGCCAAACCAAAGAGGACCGCGACGGCACCGCCGACGATCTCGCCGCCCAGCAGCGCACCAAAGCTAAAGCCCGAGGCGCCCATGGCCTGCAGGGCCGGCAGGAACGCGAACGAAACGCCCATGACGATGGGCAGGCCGCCGCCGATGCGACGGAAGGGAGCGAAGGCCTGAAGGGCCGTGTCGATTGCCGAAAGAATAAGCGCAACCTGAATGATGTCGGTGCTCTGCTGGCTATTAAAGCCGTAGACGCCGGCCATGATGACCGCCGGGGTAATAATGCCGGCAAACGATGCCAGCACGTGCTGAAGGGCACACGGGATCATTTCCTTAACGGGAGGCATGCCCTCGCGAGTGAACAGGGCTTCAGTGCCGTTCGTAACCGTCTCCTGGGCCATTTGACCACCAATCCTCGAAATAGTTGTTTTCGCATCTAACGCTCTATTGTGACGCAGTGCGGGGGGTGAGGTTGTGCCTTCGTTGCATATCGTATTAAAGATTATTCTCATTCTCAATAATAATTTTTTGTTATCAGACTATTCTTGAGCTGAGGCAAAGCATTTCCGCAGGTCAGGAAAGTGTCTGGTCAAAATAACATCTAACTTTTCTTTTGGTCGACCGTTTACCGCCAAATTCCTACCGCTCGTCCGTATTACGCAATGTACCTGCGAATATGCGAGCCAATAGACACCGTGTTACCATGAGAAAAAATTGTTATGAACATATCCGATTTCACCCCAAGGAGTTGCCCGTGAACGAGACCGTACGTCGCTTTTTGCCGATGGTCGATTTCCTTGAGCAGATACTCGGCAAAAACAGCGAAATCGTGCTGCACGATTTCTCGGATCCCGACCATGCCATCGTCGATATTCGCAACGGCATCGTGAGCGGCCGCAAGGTCGGCGGTCCCGCCACCGATCTGGCACTCAAGATCATGCACGACGCCAAGTATCGCGACCTGCCGTTTATTACGGGCTACGAGGGGCGTGGTGCCGGTGGCAAGACGCTGGAGTCAGCGACGTACTTTATCCGCGAGGATAACGAGATCGTCGGTATGCTATGCGTCAACACCGATCTTTCCACGGTACGCTCCATCAACGCCATGGCCCAGCAGCTCATGGCCTGCTTCGACGCCGTGCCAAGGCAGGCGGAGCCCGCGTCTATCGAGGTCGAAAGCCTTTCGGAGTCCACACAGGAGCTCATCGACCGCAGCATTGCCGAGTTGCTGAGCGCGCGCGGGCTGGATGTAGCGTCGCTTGGTCAGAGCGACCGCGTGGACGTCATTCGTCACCTCAACGGCAACGGGGTGTTTATGCTCAAGGGCGCCGTGGCCTGCGCCGCCACCGCGCTGGGCATCTCGGAGCCCAGCGTCTACCGCTACCTGCAAAAAGTCCGCAAGGAAGGCTAACAAACAAAAAGACTGCCCTTGGTGGCTCCACATGCGATCCGTCACTTGACAAAAGACCCTGCAGCTCGCACTGCAGGGTCTTTTTGCATGTCATGTTTAGTTGTTGCCAACGCCTTAGAGAGCGGCGACGACCTCGATCTCGACCAGACCGCCAGCCGGAAGAGCGGCAACCTGGAAGGCGCTGCGCGCGGGGAACGGGGCCTCGAACTTGGAGGCATAAATCTCGTTCACGGCGGCGAAGTCGGCGATGTCGGCCAGGTAGACCGTGGTCTTGACGACATCGGCAAAGGTGGCGCCGGCAGCGGTCAGCAGGGCCTCGACGTTGGCGAGGGACTGCTTGGCCTGGGCCTCGACGCCCTCGGGCATCTTGCCGGTTGCGGGGTCGATGCCCAGCTGGCCGGACAGGAACACCATGTTGCCAGTCTGGATGCCGGGGGAATACGGTCCGATGGCTGCGGGTGCGTTATCGGAAGACACGACGGTCTTGCTCATGTTTATCTCCTTACGATCAGTTGAGAAAGCGTGAGCGCGGCGTTCACACCGGGAGGCACAGTTCGGTCTGAACACCGCGCTTGATTGGGATAGTAGGGGATGATTTTGCGCGGTGCAAGATAATTATCAGATTGCAATAATATTTTATCGCCCAACGGCGCGTACGGGCCGATGAACGGCATGACTGGCATCCTGCCTGAAGACTTTGTCCTGCTTAGGCTGCGGTCATCGTCCACCGCGACGGCGCCACTATACTTTTGAGTATCTGAGCATTTTGAAAGGCAGGATATGACCGCAACCGCCAGTCGAACCACCAACCGCAGACCCGAGCTTTTGGCGCCCGCCGGAGGGCCCGAGCCCTTTGCCGCCGCACTCGCCGCCGGGGCAGACGCCATCTACTGCGGTATGGGCAGCTTCAACGCCCGCCGCAAGGCCACCAACTTTACTGACGAGGCCTTTGAGCAAGCCTGCCGCGCCGCGCATCTAGCCGGGTCGCGCGTCTACGTCACGGTCAACATCGTCATCAAGCAGTCCGAGATGGGCGATGCGTTGCAACTCATCCATCGCTGCTCCACGTTAGGTGCCGACGCCTTCATCATCCAAGACTGGGGCCTGTTCTTTGAGGTCAAGCACACCATGCCCGGCATCGAGACACACATCTCGACCCAGGCGAACATCCATGATGACCGTGGAACCATCTGGTGCCGCGAGCAGGGCGCTGACCGCGTGACCCTCTCGCGCGAGCTTTCCATCGACGAGATCGCCGCCATTCACCATGCCGCGCCCGATGTGGACCTTGAGGTCTTTAGCCATGGCGCCATCTGCTTTTGCTACTCGGGCCTGTGCCTGCTATCGAGCTTTGCCATGGCGGGCCGCTCGGCCAACCGCGGCATGTGCGCTCAGCCCTGTCGCCTGCCTTACGAGCTGATCGACGAGAACGGCCGCGCGCTCTCCCCTGCCGGACGCGAGCGCGCTCTATGCCCGCGCGACACCAACACTTCGCAGCTCGTTCGCCGTCTGTATGACGCCGGCGCCGCATCGCTCAAGCTCGAGGGCCGCATGAAGGCGCCCGATTACGTGTACTCCATCGTCGATGTGTATCGTCATCAAATCGATGACATGCTGGCCGGGGTCGCCGTAGATAAGCACGAGGACGCCGCTCGCCAGCGCCAACTCAAGCGCTGCTTTAACCGCGACTTTACGCACGCCTATCAGGACGGCACCTCGGGCGACGAGATGATGAGTTACGAGCGCTCCAACAACCGCGGCCAGATTGTGGGCACGGTACTGGGCAGCCGCCTGGCCAACCGCGACGTGCGCGGGCTCAAACCCGACGATCGTCGTCGCCGCGCCGCCATCGCCCGCATTGAGCTGTTTGAGCCCGTGGGCAAGGGCGACTTGTTGGAACTTCGCCACGACGACGAGTTCGATCAGTTCCTAACCACTATCGCTACCGATGATGCCGCCGCCGGTGACATCATCGAATGTCGCGTGCCCCGCAGCATGCCCGAGGGCTGCCGCGTGCGCATCATCCGCAGCCAGCGCGCCATCGACGCCGCCGGCGCCGCGCTCAAGCGCGACGTGCTGCGCCGCCGCGCCGTTGATGTAACCGTTGTGGCGCGTTTGGGCGAACCGTTTGTCGTCACGCTCACCTGCTGCGACGCCCCATCGCTTACGGCCACGGCCACGGGCTTTACCGTCGAGGCTGCCAAGACCCGCGCCGTCGAGGCATCCGATCTGGTTGAGCATGTGGGCCGCATGGGCTCCTCTCCCTTTGAGGCCGCGAGCTTTGATGTGGCGCTCGATGAAGGCTGCGGCATGGGCTTCTCCGCTGTGCACAAGGTACGCACCGCCGCTTGCAAGGCGCTGGAAAAGGCCATTCTGGCGCCGTACGAGGAGCGTGCCCGCACGCTCGAGCTGCCGGCGATTGTCACCAGTGATTCCCGCCCCGCGCCCGAGCACTACCGCGATGAGCCGCAGATCTGCGCCACCGTCACCTCGCTCGAGGCCGCCGAGGCCGCTCGCGCCGAGGGTGCAACGCGCATCTACATGACCACCGACGCGCTCGATGCGGCCGAACTCTCCCCCGCCGATGCGTTTGAGCAGGGCATCGTACCCGTACTCGACGAGGTCTGCCGCGCCGTTGACCACGTACGCGTCGACCCGTGGGTTGTTGCCGGCGCCACGGTCGCTATTGGCAACATCTCTGAGCTTGCCCTGGCCGCCCAGGTTGGCGCCACGGCGGAGATCCGCTCTTGCCTGCCCGTGCACAACACCCCTTGCATGGAGGCACTTGCCGAGCGCGGAGCCGGCGCGTTTTGGCTCTCGCCCGAGATCACGCTCGACGAGATCGTCTCGCTTGGCACCTCCGCGCCCGCAGCCCTGGGCATCACCGTGTTCGGCCGCCCGCGCGTTATGACGAGCGAGCACTGCATCCTGCAGGTGGCCAATGGCTGCATCCACGATTGCGCCAACTGCCGTCTGCGCGCCCGCAAGCTGTCGCTCAAGAATATCGACGGCAAGGTCATGCCCGTGCGTACCGACATCCATGGCCGCTCTCGCCTGTACGACGCCTACCCCATCGACCTTACGCCGCAGGTACCACAGCTGCTCGACGCCGGCGTCCGTCGTCTTATGGTGGACGGCACACTGCTCGAGACGGATGAGGTGGGCCGTGCCGTCGCTCGCGTCCGTCGCGCCGTCGAGGCGGCTCAAGCCGGCCGCAAGCCCGCCGCCCGCCTGCGCGGCGCCACCTCGGGCTGCATGTTTGTGGGAATTAGCTAACCGAAAGGCTTACACGTGAACGAAGAACCTCAAGTCCTCTACTGCGACGCCTGGCTCATGGCCATCGACAAGCCCGCCGGCATGATCGTCCACGGCGACGGCACCGGCGAGCGCACGCTTACCGACTACGCCAGCGATCTGTTGCTGGCGATGGGCGACGGCTTTGCCGCGACTGACATGCAGCCGCTCAACCGCCTGGACCGCAACACCACCGGCGTGGTGCTGTTCTCGCTCGACAAGCAGACGCAACCCGCCTTTGACCAGATGGTCATCGACCACGCCTTCGAAAAGCACTACCTGGCGCTCGCCGAGGGCAAAATCGACTGGAACGAGAAGCTCATCGACAAGCCCATCGCCCGCGACCGCCACGATAGCCGCAAGATGCGCGTTGGCGCCAGCGGCAAGCCATCTCAGACGCGCGTCAAGGTACTCAAGCGCCTTAAGAGCCGCCGCGGCCTGCCCACGCGCTCGTATATTGATGTCGAGCTGCTCACCGGCCGCAAGCATCAGATTCGCGTGCACCTGGCAAGCGAGCATCATCCCCTGGTTGGCGACGACCTGTACGGAACGCCGCGCCCCTGCGGCCTCATGCTCCATGCCCACAGCGTGTCCTTTACGCATCCCGTAACCGGCGAGCACATCCACATCGAAGCCCCTTGCCCCTGGGAGCCCTAAACCACCACAAAGGGGACAGGCACCTTTGTGGTGGTTTTGCCGCGATGGCCCTGCCGGATTCCCAAACATCTCGATCTGTAACAGCTGAAGCCCATTTTGCGGTCTATCTGTTACAGATCGAGACATTCGAATTCCCTCAAGGGAATAGTCTCAATCTGTAACAGTAACTCGGCAAAATCAGTCCCAGATGTTACAGATTGAGACAAAGGGACGGCGCGGTTCGGAAGCATCTCAATCTGTAACACCTATCCCACTTTTAACGGTCCAGTTGTTACAGACTTAGACAGAAACAGTAGACGACGAAAGCGGCAACGTCCGTGATGGACGTTGCCGCTTTTCTATTGAGAAAACTACTCGGTTTTCGTTACTAACCACCACAATGGGGACAGGCACCTTTGTGGTGGTTTTGGCCTTAGCCCGTCCCCTGCTGCTAGACCGTGATGACGTTGTCCATTGCCCGGTACTTGGCGGGGACCTCGCCTGCGGTAATAATCGTTGCGTCGCGGAAGTCCGCGAACTTGACGGGCGCCACCATGCCAAATTTGCTGGCGTCCGAGATTACGTAACGTTTGGCCGTATGACGCATCGAGATACGCTTGACCTGCGCCTCCTCGATATCGGGCGCCGTGAAGCCCTGCTCGGTGGCAATGCCGTTAGAGCCCCAAAAGCCGCAGTTGAAGTTATAGCGGTCTAGGGTTGCCAAGGCATCGGGACCGACGAGAGCCTCGGTCTCAGGCTTGAGCTCGCCGCCCAGCACAACGGTGCGCATGCCGCGCACAGCGAGATGCTGAGTATGGAGCACGGAATCAGTCACATAGGTGACATCTTCAAGGTGTGGAAGATGCTCGATGAGCCTGAGCGTCGTCGAACCCGAGTCGATGTATACAAAGCTCTCGGGCTCCACCAGGGCCGCCGCACGGGCGCAGATACGCTCCTTGTCGTCGTTATGGAGGTCGCTGCGCTCATTAAGCGTTAGGTCGCGCGTCACGTGCGCGCGCTCCAGACTTGTCGCGCCTCCGTGCACCTTGGCGATACGGTGTGCTCGGTCGAGCGTCTGCAGGTCGCGCCGAATGGTAGACGCCGTCACGCCCAGGGCTTCGGCAAGCTCCGGCACGGTAACCGAGCCGGTCTGCTGAACCATCGACACGATCGCGTTGAGCCTATCTTCCGCTAGCATCGCTTACTCCTCCTCGGGGTACACGACTCCCCAGTCGGCGCGTAGCTTGGTCATCAGCTCCATAACATCAGAAGCATAGCCCAGAAGCTCACGCTTAGAGTCGTCGCCGGCAACGGCCTTCTCAAGATCGGCCATCTCGTAGCACAGTGCGTAGGCCTCGGTGCCAGCGTGGACCTCCTCGCGGTGACCGTCGGCAGTCCACACGATGGTCGCGTGATCGGCACGCGGATATTCGTTGACCTCGATATAACACTTGTCGAAGCTAATGATCGAGCGCTTGGGCTGCTTGGAGTGGAGCGTAAGGCTCACCACGCCCAGCTGCTGTTCGGCATTACGGCAGACGATGCCGCCCGCAACGTCAACACCGGTCTCACAGGTGTTGCCCAGTGAAACGACCTCAGCGGGCTGGCTTGCCATAAAGAGACGCATGACGGACAGGGCATACACGCCAATGTCGAGCATGGCACCGCCAGCAAGGTTGCGGTTGTAGAAGCGATTGGTCAGATCGCCGTACTCCTTGTAGCTACCAAAGTTGAGCTGGGCGAGGTTCATGCGACCAAACTCGCCGGCATCCATGCGACGGCGCAGCTCTTGATACAAGGGCATATGAAGCACCGTGGTGGCGTCCATGAGGACGACGTTGTGCTCGTCGGCGATGGCACGCGCCTCGTCGAGCTCAGCGGAATTGAGGGTAATGGCTTTCTCGCAGAGCACGTGCTTGCCGGCGGCCAGCGCGTCACGCAGATAGGTGATATGCGTGTTGTGCGGCGTGGTGATATAGACGGCGTCGATGCCCGGATCGGCGTAGAGGTCCTCAACCGATTCATAGACCTTCTCGATGCCATACTGCTCGGCAAAAGCCTGAGCCTTGGACAGCGTACGGTTGGCGACGCCCGCAAGCTTGCGGCCGGCAAGAGCGAGAGACTGGGCCATCTGGTTGGCGATAACGCCGCACCCGATCACAGCCCAACGAAGCTCGGGAGCCGTAAAGATATCATCGGGGAATGGCTTGTCCTGGACCGAAGCGAACGCTGCTTTTGCGGCTGCCGCGGAGTCGAGTGGAGCCTGCTTGGAATCTACCATATGTGCCTCCTGTGTCATAGAACGTCTTGCATTTCGGATAGCTCTATATTCGCACAAACACGCGCGTCTGTGCGTGTTTGTGCGTATCTCACCGCTAAACGGTCATTTTTGTCCCGTAAACGGCGCATCTATACGCATATTCACGCAATCCCACGCACGCAAATACGCACAAATGCGAACCGGTCATTGCTCAGAGACAGGGGCTTATGCTTAGAACTCAAAAGACAGGATGATCCGCTTCGCCTCGTCGCTCATGGCGCGCTGCAGCTCTAAGGACCGTCCCAAACTGCCGACAGAAAAGGAACGTTCCAAACTGCAGACAGAAAAAGAACGTCCCCAGGCGCCGGCATTTCAAGAGCACTCATTTAAGTCTGTCCCCAATGAGTGGGAGTAATCAGAGACCCTTTGCGAGGGAGGCCGGACGTGGCCTTCCTCGTTTTTATTCATGGACTTTAGTCCGTGCCGCGCGGCACGCGCGGCATAGAAAGCCACCCGCTCAGCGGGTGGAGGCCAATTTCCGCTACGCGACAAAAACCTTCCCCCTAGCATGAGGATTGTTCAGGTCATCATACTAGGGGGAAGGTGATTGCTGTGGCCCAGAAAGCCAACAGCCTCGCGCACACGAAATGGCTGTGCAAGCACCGCATCGCACCGAGGTCAAGCTCATCGCCGCCATCGTCGAGAAGCACCCCAAGGTGCGCTTTGCCGCGAGCCGCACCTCGGCCCACGCCGACCTCTACGACCGTATGGAGCAGGCCCTGTGCGAGCGCGTGGCCAACGCGGTGGAGGTCGTCCGCTCCGACATCAGCCCCGCGCTTCTTGTCCACACCGGTCCAAACCTCGTGGGTGTGGCGGTCCAGGGACTCTAGCGGAGGCGGGGCGTCCTGCCCAAAAACAAATGCAAAAGACGAGCACTTCTTGCCGCTCAATTGGCAAGAAGCGCTCGTCTTTTCTTAACGCGTTGTATGGCGGAGAGAGCGCAAGTTACGCGAGCGCCCTTCTTGCCAGCTCGGCCGCGCCGAGGATTCCTTGGTCGCCGCCGCAGCCCGGGGCGCAGATGTAGCTCTCCATGTCCTTAAGCTCGGCGGTCTGGATGTAGCCACCCAGATATTCGAGGGTCTTCTTGCGGACGATGCCGTAGAGCTGCTCCTGGTGCATCACGCCGCCGCCGAGGACGATGCGGCGAGGCGAGTACATGAGCACGAGGTTCGCGCACATCTGCCCCAGATAATCCCCCTCGAGCGCCCACACCTCATCGTTGTCCGCGAGCTCGGCCGCGGGCTTTCCCCAGCGCGCGGCGATGGCGGGGCCGGAGGCGAGCCCCTCGAGACAGCTCGCGTGGCTCGGGCAGACGCAGCGTCCCTCCTCGGTGGGACGGGTCCTTACCAGCATGTGACCGGCCTCGGGGTGCAGCATACCGTGAAGGAGTCTGCCCGCGCACATGACGCCCGCGCCCACGCCGGTGCCGATGGTCACGTAGACGGCGTCCTCGAGCCCCTTGCAGCAGCCGAAGACCACTTCGCCGAGGCAGGCAACGTTAACGTCCGTGTCGTAGGCCACCGGAATCCCGAGGTCGTCGGCGAACGCGGCGCGAAGACCATGGCCTCGCCACGCGAGCTTGGGCGTCTGGAGGATGGAGCCGTAGCGCTCGTCGTTGGGGTCGACGCAGGTCGGGCCGAAGGCGCCGATGCCCAACGCGTCCACATCGCGGGCGGTGAACCACTCGATCATCTGCGGGACGGTCTCGGCGGGCGTAAGCGTCGGGGTCTCCATACGGTCGAGGACCTCGCCGTCGCCGGACACCACGGCACAGACCATCTTGGTCCCGCCGGCTTCGAGGGCGCCGAGCCTCATTTGCTTTTCGCTCATGTGATCCTCCTTACAAAGGGACGCCCGCAGTCATGGTCAACCGCGGGCGCCCATAACGTTGGCTTGTTTCGAGGCGACCCTACCTGGGCACGCGGTCCTGCCTCGCGGCAAACGGGGCGAGCACGGCGTGCGGCTCGCTTTGGTACCAGTAGGCGACGGTGGAGATGTCGTCCTCGCGCTCGTAGAGCTTGATGTCGTCGTTGCCGAGGTCCTGGAACGTCACGCGCAGGTCCTCCTTGAACGAGATCGGGTCGGGAAGGTGCCACCTGTAGAGGCCGTGCCTGGGCAGCGCGTCGTCGTTAGTCGCGAGCATCGGATTCGGGTTCGGCTTGCCCGCGCTGAAGCGGTCGCGCGTGGCGTCGCGCGTCGAGCGGTACGGGTAGCCGGCGAACAGCGTGTTGAAGCACTGCGCCTCGGGCAGCGCGTGGGGCGGCCTGTCGAGGAAGGCCCAGGCACCGCCGAAGTAGTCCTCGGCTCCCGTCGAGGTGACCGTGGGGAACTCCTCGTCGCCGTCGAGGAAGAACTTCATCTCGCCCTCGCCCCACCAATAGCGCTCCAGGGCGCACAGGGCCATGTAGGTGCCGACGTAGTAGCCCTTGCCGCGCACGCCGTCGAGCACGGTGTAGTCGACGCCCCTGCGGGTGCTGCGCTCGCGGTTAAAGCGGGCGTGGAAGTACATGGCGTCGTCCGGCACGTCGGTGAGCGCGTAGTTGAACGTGTAGAAGATGTACTTAATGAACCCGGGGTGCTCGCTCGTAAGCGTGACCTTGGCGTGCTTCCTGAAGGGCATCTCGAAGTAGCAGTTCATGCCGCCCGTCGGGTTCACGCAGATGGGCATCGAGTTGACGATGGCGCGCTCACCGAAGCCGTTGCAGAAGAAGTCGCCGACAGGGCACTCGACCGAGGGGGTCTCCTCGTCGTCCCAGTAGAAGCGCAGCACGAGGTCACGCATGACGAAGCTGCCAGCGGCGGTCTTGTCGGGGACGGTCATCCAGATGTGGCGGATGATGCCGGGGCCCTCGATGTCCGCGAGCGTGATGGTCTCGCCGGACTCAAGGGGCACGCAGCACGAGCCCTTGCGGCCGACGCCGAGGTGGCTGGCCGACATGGCGGCGCGGCCCTTCTCGCCCGTGATGTTCTCGGGGGTGATGGCGCGGCTTTCCTCACCGCCGTGCATCCACACGTCCTTAAGGAACTCTCTCATCGTCGACCTCCTCTATTCGTCGTCGTCGCACTCGGCGGAACTGGCACCGTTCACGTAGATGATCTGCTGGCGCGCCTCGTTGACGAGGGCGTCGAAGTCGAGTTTCTCGTCGGGGCGCGCGAGCGCGACCGTCATGGCGAGCGGGAGGTTGACACCCGCGATCACGTGGATCCGGTCGGAGGCGAAGCGGGAAAAGCGCTGGTTCACGCTGCCGCCGTACGCGTCGGTGAGGACGACGACCTCGTCAGTGCCCGAAAGAGCCGCCTCGACCGCCGCGTCGAGCCCCTCGCCGTTGTCGTTCACGTAGGCGCACACGGCGTTGACGGCGTCGCCCTTACCCGTAAGGAACTCGAGGGTGTCCTTGAAGCCCTGGGCGAGAAGGGAATGGCTCGCCACAACTATCTTTCTCATTGATTCACCAATCTCTTGGGTCGAAGCTAGGCGAGGATGCCGGCAGCGGAGGCGACCATCGCGAGGACGATCACCACGAGGATGAGGGCCGTCATGCTCGCGTTCTTCTTGGTAAGAAGGTAATACGCGCTTCCCGTGATGGCGGCGGGGATCATGGCAGGCAGGATCTTGTCGAGCAGCGGCTGAATCTCCATCGCGACGTCGCCGAAGCTGAAGCTAATCGGGCAGGTGACGCCGATGACCGAGGCGATGAGGCAGCCGACCACGGTGAGGCCGAGCACGGAGGCGGCGGCAGTGAGGTTGGGAAGCTTCTCGCTGAAGTCGGTGACGAGCTTCACGCCCTGCTTGTAGCCGAACTCGAGGGCGTGCATGCGGACCCAGAAGATGGCCAGGATGAGCGCGAACCAGATGCCGGCTCCCACGGGGTTGCCCTCGATGGCCATGTAGGCGGCGATGGAGCCCATGATGGTCGGGATCATGGTCATGAGCAGGGAGTCGCCAACGCCGGCGAGCGGTCCCATGGTGCCGATCTTCAGGTCTTGGACGGCGTCCGCCGCCGCTAGGCCGTCGCGCTCCTCCATGGCCACGCAGGCGCCAAGGATGATGGCGGCGAGCCAAGGCTGGGTGTTGTAGTAGCGGAAGTGGTTGTTGAGCGCTTGCTTATAGTCCTCGTCGTTCGTGTAGATCTTCCTCAGGACCGGCGAGAGGGCGTAGGCGACTGAGGCGCCCTGCTGGGTCTGGTAGTTGAAGGTGCACACGCTCATGAGCCAGCGCCAGTTCGCGTTGCGCAGGTCCTTCTTGGTGACCTTGTAGCCGGAGGGCTTGCCCTCGGCGACGGCGGTGATGTTCTCGTTTTCCATGGTTACTCATCCTCTCCGATGAAGGCGTCTGCGGAAGCGTGGGCGGCGAGCTCGGTGTCCCTCTCGGCACGCTGGTAGAACGCAATCGCGAGGGCAACGCCGACGATGGCGGCGCCGATGATGGGCACGTTCAGGAAGGCCGAGAGGAAGAAGCCGGCGAGCAGGTACTGGAAGTACTTGGCGGTTGGCATGTAGCGGAGCAGCATGGCGATACCGACGGCCGGGAGCATCTTGCCGGCGAGGGTGAGGCCGGAGAGGAACCACTGGGGCATGACCTCGAGGAGCCAGTTGACGGCGGGCTGGCCGAGCGTCACGGAGACAAAGACGGGCAGGGCGGCGCACAGGCCGAAGAGCGCGGGGCAGACCCACAGGATGGCGTTCATCTGATTGAACTTACCCTCGTTGCAGAACTTCTGGGACTTCTCGACGACAAAGCCGTTGAGGATCTTGGCGACGACGTCGAGCTGGATGCCGAGCATGCCGACCGGCAGGCCGATGGCGAGGCCCGTGTCGGAGCCCAGGGTCACGCCGTAGGCGGTGGCGATGATGGCCATCGTGCCGTAGTCGGGAATGGAGGAGCCGCCGAAGCCCGCGACGCCGAGCTGCATGAGCTGAATGGTGCCGCCGATGACAAGGCCGGTCTTCCAGTCGCCCATGACGACTCCGGTGATGAGGCCCCAGAAAACGGCGTAATTGACGAAGATCATCGGGATGCCGTAGTAGTCCACGTGCTTGATGAAGGCCAGCAGGGTCAAAAGGACGACCTGCAGGATAGTGAAGTTGACCATATTTCCCCCTTAGATGAGGTCTGCGACGGAGACGGGCTTGTCGGCGGGCACGAACTGGGCCGTCACCTTGACGCCACGGGCGATGAGCGCCTTGTAGCTCTGGACGTTCTCGGCGGAGGCGTAGGCGCGCTGGGTGAGCTGGATGCCGTCCTCCTTGACGAGCGAGCCGCCGACGACCAGCGACGGGAGCTCGACGCCCGACTCGACCAGGCGAAGCATCGTCTCGGGCTCCTTGGCGATGACGAAGACCTTCTCGCGGTCGTACTTGCCCGCGGCGAAGTTCTTGAGCGCGGTCTGCTCGGAGATGATCGAAACGGCCATGCCCGCGGGGCGCGCCATCCTCATGGTGGACTTCAGGACCTCGTCGCCGGCGACCTTGTCGTCGATGACCATGACTCGGGTCGCGCCCGACACCGGGGCCCACTGCGTCACGATGATGCCGTGAAGCAGGCGATTGTCGATTCGTGCCATAACAACACTCATGTTTGCTCCTATCAAATGAAGTTTTGCGTTCGGTACTGCCTCGGCGCTATCCGGATTCGCGCCGGGCAAGGGGTTATCGGATTATTGAGGACGCGCGGTCAGCTTGCGGCGGCGCGGGGAAGGTCACTCGTCGAGCAGGAGGTCCGAGGAGCCGAGGCGCTCTTCTCGCGCCGGGGCGGCGCTCACGCTTATGTAGTCGAAGACATATGCGATCTCGCTTACGGGAACCTCTACGCGATAGCGCGTCGAGATGCTCGAGAAGCTCTGCCTGAAGGACTCGATGAAATCGGCGCGTTCCTCCTCGAAGCGGTCCTGGCCAACGTAGGTCTCAATGGGGTTTCTGGTAACAAGGCGCTCGACGAGACAGCAGAGGTGAACGTAGAGCCCAATGATGGCGTTGCTGCCGATCTTCTCGCCTGTCCTGCGCTGAAGCTCGTGCACGGCGCTCTCGATCTCATGGAATAGCCGCTCCGGGTCGAGGATGGTGATGGAGCGGATGACGTTCTGCAGCGTCATGTTCGAGAGCAGCTTCTCGTGGAAAGAAGAGAGCTCGGAAGCGTCAAGCCACCTGCCGAACACGGCATCAACCTTAGAGGCGGACGCCGTCGACATGATGTCCTCGAGGGCGACGAAGGGGACGGAGGCGACCCCGGGGTCTCCCGTGCCGATGACGGCGCAGACGCGGTGCTCGGAGAAAACGGCGTCGTTCGACCCGTTCGCGACGAGCTGCTTGAAGGGCCTCGTGAGCAGGCGCGCGCCTATGGTGCGCGGGAGGCTCTGCGAGACGAGCTGGCGTATCCTCTCCGCGGCGTCGACCCCGGACTCGGAGCAGAAGACGATGGCGTCCTCACGGTTGACGCGCTCGATCACCTTGCAGTGCGTCACGCACGCGGCGGTCGCATCGCCAAGAACCTCGGCGATGGACTTGCCGCCGAGCAGCCCGACCCCGATCTCGAGCGCAAGACCGGTAGAGACGTTGTTCACCACGCCGATAGTGGAGTCGGTAACGTTCTCGAGGGCCTTATAGGCCTCCTCCAAGGAGCCCATGTCGACGAGGAACACGACCCCGGTGCAGTAGGAATGGCGGTCGACGAGGCGCTGGAGCGGACCGACGATGTCCTTCAGCTGCTGGTCGTAGGGCATGTCGACAGCCTCGTACACATGCATGCCGAGCATACGGTTCGCCGCGTCGGCGATGCTCGTCGCCGTTGAGTAGCCGTGGGACAAGATGACGCAGAGCGTCCGAAGGGCCTTCGCATCGCGAGACTCCGATGCGACGCACAGCGTCAGAAGCGTCTTCGTGAAGTGATCGAGCGAGATTCCCAGCGCCCCTTCCACGTCTGCGGCGACCTGATCGGAGACACTCGAGGCAAACGGCAATTCGGAGGTCACGGCACCGAGGAGATGGGAGATTTGCTCCGCACAGGCAGACTTTCGCTTAGCCAGGCCGATACCCGGCCACAACTGCAGGCAAATCTCCTGGGCCAGTAGAAAAGCGACCTTCCTCGAAAGCTCGATGCCATAAGAAGAGCCTGCGTCGGCAAGGACCGCGCCCACGACGCGCTCGAAGGCGCGCGACCTCGAGGAGGCGACGCCGTGGTCGAAGATCAAGTGATCCTCAACGCCGCGCACAGCGGAGACAGCTTGCGAGACAAGCTCGGAGACAGAGAGCTCCCCGGCGCAGAATCGCTCATCGAGGGAGCACAGGGCATCGAGCGCCTGCTCGACCGGCCCTGTGCTCTCGGCGGCATCCAGAGACGCGTCGATCAGAACGCCATCGTCGGGCTGTTGATCGATCTGCGCGGAGGAGAGGAGCCCGCTGGGAAGAAGATACGGGCGAACGACGACGTAGTCGCCCTCGCGATTGAGGAACGCTTTGGCACAGCAGTTCGTCACGCAGGCGCGCAAGCCGGCGATGTTATCGGAAAAGTCCGCGTTCACGAGGCAACGGTATGCGCCGCGGCTGATCTTCACATCAGAACCGATTCGGCACCCCTCGCTGCGCAGGAAGCTCAAGATGAGATCCTCGCGCTCCTCGGGGGTCCGCTCCTTGAGTGAGGGGACGCGGGCACAGATGGGCATTTTGCTGTAGGCCGAGGAAACCTTCAGGTCATCGGCGGAAAGCGTCGTCGAAAGAACGAGGCGAGCGCGCGGCGCATCCTGGGAGGCATCGAGCCCGAGGGCCGTCGCAAGGCAGTGCTCCATCGCAGAGGGAGAGAGTGCCTCGATGCCGTTGACAAAGACCACACCCCCGCGCGCTTTCGCGATCGACTCGTCAAGAAGCCCGTTGAACGAGGCGGCGTCCGGGACCCCGGCGCAGTCGATGCGCACATAGGAGGAGTCGCGGGACAGCAAGCCCTGGTTCTTGCCGTACTCGTACACAAGGCGAGAAAGGAAAGACTTACCGACACCCACGCCGCCGCTCAAGAGGATGGGCAGGCCAAACGGAGGGTACTGAACCGCAGCCTTGCACTGCTCGACAACGGAGCTGAGGCTCATGTCGAAGCCCACGGCACGCGCGAAGTCGCGGTGATCGGCGATTCCCGTCGCCTGGATGAGGTCGGCGAGCGAGGCATACTCGCTTGCAGAGAGCTTTACCTGAAAACGCTTCTGGAACGCGCGGCGATGAAAATAACGGACAGGCCTGCCCGCCACCTTAACCACAAGACCGGCGCGAACAAGGTCGTTGAGGTACTGGCTCGCCAGGCTCCTGGAGATGATGAGCGTCTCGGCGATGTCGGAGGTGGACAGACGGGCAAGGTCGTCGAGCGAGACGGCAGAGGTGAGGGCCTCGAGATGCTCGAGAATCCTGTCCCTCATGTCGACGGGTTTCTTTGCCAAGCTGTCCTGTGTGGTCTTGTCCATGACTTCTTACCTCCTCGTACAAGGAGTATAAGGGGAGAACAGAGAACGGAAGGGGGCGCGTGGGGGGAATCAACAGCTCCGAGGAAAAGTCCACCACTTGAGGGGCAGAAAACAACGGCCATTGAACATTCAGGGCCGACGCTCAACACTTCGGCTCGACACTTCGCTTTGGAAAGGGCCCCGGCGCGCCGGGCCTAAAGCTTAACCATGCGCGCGGCGATGCGGGCGCAGTCGCAGGCGGCCTTCTTCTCGAAGGTGTTGTAGTCGACGACCCGGCCCTCGGCGCAGGGCTTGTCGCTGATGGCGCGCACGACGACGAGGGGCACGCCGTTGAGATAGGAGGCCTGCGCGATGGTGCAGCCCTCCATCTCGCAGCACAGGTCGCCGAAGGCCGCGAGGATTCGCTCCTTCTGTTCCGCGGGCGAGACGAACTGGTCGCCGGAGACGACGCGGCCCTTGAGGACCTTAATGTCGGGGGCGACGGCGGCCGCGGCGGCGCACGCCGCCAGCAAGGGCCGGAACGGATCGCGCAAGATCAAGGCGTCGCCCGGGAGGTCGGGCGTTACCGTCAGCCGGCGCCGCGTCTGCCGCATCATGAGGGAGAACGGCCTGGCCGGCGCATACGGCAGGAAGAGGTTCAAGGTGCACCCCGGGGCGGTCAACGAGGCCGACGTGTCGAACGTCGTCGCGCGCGGCTTCGGCGGCAGGGCGCCGTGCACCCATATATGCAGCGACTTGGCCTGCGTGCGCGTCGGGGCGTCGTGGAACTACGTCTGCCTGGTCGTCGACCTCTGCAACGGGGAGATCGTCGGCCACTCCGAAGGACCGAGGAGGGACGCGCGAGCTCCGAGCCAAGCTCTTGGATTACGTGCACTGGTACAACAACTTCAGGATCCACTCGACGCTGGGCTACATGTCGCCGGTCGAGTTCAGGGAGGCGGGGCCGTCCCTCCCGGAATCGTCCAAATAAGTGTTGCCAATCCATAGCCAATCCAGCCATCATCTTCGCGAAGGCGGACGTCAGGAAAAGCTCGGCTTGAGCTCGGTCGGACGCGGTCTGTGGGGCATCATTCAGGCTCAGGGGGTCTCCTTGTCTTCTTCGGTCGCAACCTGAATGATAGGGACGGCCCCTTCTCTCTTTCCCCTTCGTTTTCGACGCGTCACCCTCTCGGCGGGCTTAAGGCCCGCGCTCGCGGGTGCAGGGGCTACGCCCAAACCCCAAAAACGTAACGCCGTGCTCGAAGCGTTTCCGGACGTCAGCGTAATCTCAAATCCCGTTCGTCAACTCATGGGCAAGCCACCTGAGACTACTCATTTCTCCTACTGGCAATGAAGACCTGCGACCTGCAGTTTTGCAAACTGCTTGAAAGCCACCTGCGTTGATTCACTTCCTATTGCAGCTGGCGGCTTGCACGCGAAAAGGCATTTAAGTTTCAAAACGGGCGTTTTCGGCGCTATCGAGCCTCCAAAGGCATCCCGCCGCGCCCTTTGGGACAAAAACAAAAACTCAAAGCCCTGAGTTCGAAAATAGTTTTTGGAGTTGTCCCGACTTTTGTCCCCGAAGCCGACGAAACGCGACAGGGTATCACCTGGCGGCACTCGATTCGAGACGGCACCGAAAACTGGATGCAACCGGAATGACGGGACGGCAGAACCGAAGCCATCGAGTGGGGATAGAAAAAGGCCCGGGTGCCGTGGCATCCGGGCCTTTGCTAGCAACTTGATGTTGCGGGCAGCTTAGAACTTGTGGCCGCACTTCTTGCAGACGCGCAGCTTGTTCTTGCCGTCCTTCTCGTGACCGACGCGGGTAACCTTACCGCACTCGGGGCAGACGAGATTGACGTTGGAGGCGTCGATGGGAGCCTCCTGCGAAACGATGCCGCCCTGCTGGTTGGCAGCGTTGGGCTTGACGGCCTTCTTGACGACCGAAACGCCCTCGACAACGACCTTGTTCTCGGCGGGGAGAGCACGCAGGACAACGCCCTGCTTGCCGCGATCCTTACCAGAGAGAACCTGGACCTTATCGCCCTTCTTGATATACATATATCTCCCCTAACTACAGGGTCTCGGGAGCGAGCGAGACGATCTTCATGTACTTCTTGTCACGAAGCTCGCGAGCGACGGGCCCGAAGATACGGGTGCCGACGGGCGAACCATCGTTGTTGATGACAACGCAGGCGTTCTCATCAAAGCGAATGTAGGAGCCATCCTTGCGGCGGATCTCCTTAACGGTGCGAACGACGACGCAACGGACAACGTCCTTCTTCTTGACGTTGGCGCCAGGGGTAGCCTCCTGGACAGCACCGATGAACACATCGCCGATGCCTGCATAACGACGCTTGGAACCGCCAAGCACCTTGATGCAGCGAATCTTGCGAGCGCCGGAGTTGTCGGCGACGTTCAGCATGGTTTGCATCTGAATCATGGTAGATGTTCCTCCGAACTAAGAACCGAAGAGAGGTGCGCAGCCTTTATACGGCCCGTGGTATGCAAGCCAGGCATACGCACATCTTCGGAAACGTACAAGTCGTAAGAGCGACTGCTTATTTAGCGCGCTCGACGACCTCGATGAGGCGCCAACGCTTCATCTTGGACATAGGACGGGTCTCCATAACGCGGACGGTATCGCCCACGCCAGCCGTGCACTCCTCGTCGTGAGCGTGCAGCTTCTTGGAGCTGGTCATCATCTTGCCGTACTTGGGGTGACGCTTGCGCTCGGTGATGGTGACAACAATGGTCTTGGCACCGGAGACGGAGGTAACGACACCCGTACGGACCTTACGCGAGTTACGCGAATCAGTCATGTTCTCTCCTTAGGTCCTACTCGGCGACAGCGGACTTCTCCGCTGCGATCTCGCGGGCGCGCTGCTCCGTGAGGACGCGAGCGATGTCCTTCTTCACGGTGTTGACGCGAGCGGTGTTGTCCAGCTGGCTGGTGGCCATCTGGAAACGAAGGTTAAAGAGCTCGGCGCGCATTTCCTTCAGCTTCTCAACGAGCTGAGCGTCCGAGAGCTCACGAATCTCTGCGGGCTTCATTAGTTCTCCTCCTTGGCGGCGGCGGCGTCCTCAGCAGCCCACTTGGCCTCGAGAGCGGCCTCCTCAGCCATCTCCTTCTCGATGCGCTGCTCAGCGTTCTTGGCAGCAACAATCTTGGTCTTGATGGGAAGCTTGTGCTGTGCAAGACGCAGAGCCTCGCGAGCGACCTCCTCGGGCACGCCCTTGACCTCGAACATGATGCGGCCGGGCTTGACGACGGCCACCCACTCCTCGGGGTTACCCTTACCAGAACCCATGCGAGTCTCGGCAGGCTTCTTGGTGATGGGCTTATCGGGGAAGATCGTGATGTAGACACGACCGCCACGCTTCATGTAGCGGGTCATGGCAATACGAGCGGCCTCGATCTGACGGTTGGTGATCCAATGGGCCTCGAGAGCCTGGATACCAAACTCGCCGAAATGCAGCTCGGTATTACCCTTGGCCTGGCCCTTCATGGAGCCACGCTGCACCTTGCGGTGAAGAATACGCTTAGGGGCAAGCACTACTGACCCCTCCTCTCGGAGTTACGACGACGAGGACGGGAAGAGCCCTCGAGTGCAGGGTTGGGAACAGGCTGGCCCGGGAGCTTCTCGCCCAGGTAGATCCAGACCTTCACGCCGCAAGCGCCCATGGTGGTGCTGGCGACAGCCGTGCCGTAGTCGATCTTGGCACGGAGGGTGTGCAGAGGCACGCGACCCTCGCGGTACCACTCACGACGGCCCATCTCGGCACCGCCGAGACGACCGGAGCACTGGATACGGATGCCCTTAGCGCCAGCCTTGCGGGCAGACTGGACAGCCTTGCGCATAGCGCGACGGAAGGCAACGCGGCCCTCGAGCTGCTCGGCGATAGACTGAGCAACGAGGTTGGCGTCGAGCTCGGGGCGCTTGATCTCGACAACGTCGACGGAGAGCTGGCCCTTGGAGACGCCAGCGACCTTCTCGAGCTCGGTGCGGAGGGTATCGATCTCGGCACCCTTCTTACCGATGACAACGCCGGGGCGAGCGGTGAGGATGATGACCTTCACCTTGTCGCCAGCGCGCTCGATCTCGACGCGGGAGACAGCTGCGCGGGAAAGACGCTTCTCGAGGTACTTGCGGATCTCGAGATCGTTACCGAGGGTCTTAGCGTAATCCTTCTCTGCGAACCAGCGGGAGCGCCAGTTCTCGGTGATGCCAAGACGGAAGCCGGTGGGGTAGACTTTCTGACCCATACAGCTTTACGCCTCCTTTCGAGGAGCAACGACGACGGTGATGTGGGAAGTACGCTTCAGAATGCGAGAAGCGGAACCCTTGGCGCGGGGACGGATGCGCTTAAGCGTCGGACCCTCGTCAACATAGGCAGCGGCGACAACCAGGTTGTCGGCCCGCAGACCGTTGTTGTTCTCGGCGTTCGCAACGGCGGAACGGAGAACCTTCTCGACATCCACGGCGACGGCGCGGTCGCAGAAGTGGAGGATGTCGAAGGCCTGAGCGACAGGCTTGCGGCGGATCAGATCGACCACCAGGCGGGCCTTGCTGGGGGAAACACGCACGTACTTAGCGACGGCGCGAACCTCGGTGGCCTCAGTTTCAATAGACTTAGTTGCCATTTACGGTTAACCCCCTATTTGGCCTTGTGGCCACGGAACGTACGAGTCGGCGCGAACTCGCCGAGCTTGTGACCAACCATGGACTCGGTAACATACACGGGCACATGCTTGCGGCCGTCGTGGACGGCGATGGTGTGACCAACCATCTCGGGGAAGATGGTGGACGCGCGGGACCAGGTCTTCACGACGTCCTTCTTGCCAGCCTCGTTCATCGCGGTGATACGCGAGAGAAGGCGAGTCTCCACGAACGGGCCCTTTTTGAGACTTCTGCTCATAAGTGCTTTCTCCTAAAACTCGGTATCCGAAATTACTTCTTACGGCGACGAATGATGTGCTGGTTCGAGACCTTCTTCTTCTTGCGCGTACGAAGGCCCTTCGTCGGCTTACCCCAGGGGGTAACGGAGGGACGACCAGAGGTGTGGTTCTTGCCCTCGCCACCGCCGTGCGGGTGATCGACAGGGTTCATGACGGTACCGCGGACGGTCGGGCGCACGTTCATGTGACGCTTACGGCCGGCCTTGCCGATGACGATGTTGGCGTGATCGGCGTTGCCGACCTCACCGACGGTGGCGCGGCAGGTAACGAGGATGCGACGCATCTCGGAGGAAGGCATACGGACGATAGCGTACTTGCCCTCCTTACCCATCAGCTGGCAGGAGTTACCGGCGGAACGAGCGATAGCGGCGCCCTTGCCCGGCTGGAACTCGACGGCGTGGATGAGCGTACCGACGGGGATATCGGCGAGGGGCAGAGCGTTGCCCGGCTTGATGTCGGCGTCAGAACCGGACATGATGGTCTGACCGACCTCGAGGCCCTTGGGGGCCAGGATGTAGCGCTTCTCACCGTCAGCGTAGTGCAGCAGAGCGATGCGAGCGGAACGGTTCGGATCGTACTCGATCGTGGCAACCTTGGCGGGCACGCCGTCCTTGTTGCGCTTGAAGTCGATCACGCGGTAACGACGCTTCACGCCGCCGCCCTGGTGGCGGGTGGTGATGCGGCCGTTGTTGTTACGACCGGCCTTCTTGGGCAGGGGCTCGAGAAGAGACTTCTCGGGCTTGGTGCAGGTGATCTCGGAGAAGTCGGAGATCGTCTGCCAACGCCTACCAGCGGAGGTCGGCTTAAGGTGCTTTACAGCCATTACAATCCCTTTCAATAGGAATCCGTTAGCCATCGCAGACAGGGATTCGAGGTTCTGCCTCGGGTGCGATGACACCGGACGTATACACGGTTCCGGGCGTGTCCATTTAATACGCCCAAAACCTTGAGCTCCCGCCTCCCCTATTTGGGAGGCATGAGCTCACTCAACAGCAGCGAGTCTTAGGCCTGGTTGCCAAAGACCTCGATGGTGTCGCCCTCGGCCAGCGTGACGATGGCCTTCTTCCAAGAACGGGTCTTGCCGGCGACATAGCGCACGCGCTTGGTCTTGGGCTTGACCGTCAGGGTGTTCACGCGAACGACCTTGACGCCGAAGATCTCCTCGACAGCGTCCTTGATCTGATACTTGTTAGCATCCTTGGCGACCTCGAACGTGTACTTGTTCAGCTCCATGCCGGAGAAGGAACGCTCGGACACGATCGGACGGATGATGATCTCGTGGGCGGTCATTTATGCAAGCACCTCCCCGAAGTGAGCGGCGATGTCGGCGGGCATCAGCACGGCGTTGTTGTTGACGAGATCGTAGGTGTTGGCCTCGTCAGCGGTGATGATGAACGTCTTGGGAATGTTGCGGAATGACAGGTAGGCGTTGACGTCCTCATCGCGAACGATGATGGTCAGACGCTTGCCCTCAAGGCCGAGAGCCTTGAGCATGGCGACGGCAGCCTTGGTGGAAGGCTTCTCGAAGCCGTAGTCGTCGACGAGCACGAGCTCGCCATCGGCCAGCTTGGCGGACAGCGCGGAGCGCATAGCCAGCTTGACCTCCTTGTTGTTCATACGCTTAGCGTAGGAACGGGGCTTGGGGGCGAAGACAACGCCACCGTGACGCCACTGGGCAGCACGGATGGAACCCTGGCGGGCACGGCCGGTGCCCTTCTGACGCCAAGGCTTCTTGCCGCCACCGGAAACCTCAGAGCGGCCCTTAGCAGACTGGGTGCCCTGACGCCAAGAGGCCATCTGGCACTTGACGATGTGGTGCATAACGTGGATGTTCGGCTCGATGCCGTACACCTCAGCGGCGAGCTCGGCCTCGGCGACCTTCTTGCCCTCGCTGTTCTTTACTTCAAACTTTGCCATTTAAGTGTTCTCCTTGGTATGACGCTGGGCTAAATGGGCTGGGCCCTTAGGCCATACGGATGGCGACGAGACCATTCTTGGCACCCGGGACAGCGCCCTTGACCAAGATGAGGTTCTGCTCGGCATCGATGCGGACAACGGAAAGGTTCTTGACGGTAACGCGCTCGTTACCCATGTGACCGGCCATCTTGACGCCCTTGAGGACGCGCGCAGGATAGGCGCACTGACCGATAGAACCGGGGTGACGCTGGAAGTGAGAACCATGCGTCATAGGACCGCGGCGCTGACCCCAGCGCTTGATGCGACCCTGGAAGCCCTTACCCTTGGAGGTACCGATGACGTCGACCTTCTCGACATCAGCGAAATCAGCGACGGTGACGACCTCGCCGACCTTGTGCTCCTCGCCGTTCTCGACGCGGACCTCACGAAGGAAGCGGACAGGCTCGACGCCAGCCTTGGCGAAGTGACCAGCCATGGGCTTGTTCACGTTCTTGGCCTTGATGTCGCCGAAACCGATCTGGACGGCGTCATAGCCGTCGGTTGCCTGAGTTTTAACCTGCGAGACAGCGCAGGGGCCAGCCTGGATGACCGTGACGGGAACGACGTTGTCGTCCTCGTCCCAAACCTGGGTCATGCCAATCTTGCGGCCGAGAATCATGCTGATCAAGATATGATCCCAACTCTCGCGTGGTCTTGGGACAATGCGTACACCACCGAGCGTACGCCCCTAGAGGACCACTACTTACACGACGTGCTCCCCAGCCTTGTATTTCGCCCGGACTACCTGACAACCCTATTAAGCAGGCATTTTGTCCAGCCAGAATACTCCCCTGGTTACACACAGCTGTTTAGTATACACGGCTGCGGGCGTATCCATCGAGATTCATATTTCACTCACATTGTTTACGCAGGTAAAGTGCGTGGCACGTTCCCAGTGTGCGGCGGAGGGGGCGGGCCTGAGACATATTAAGGTTGCTGCTCTACAGTCCTGCTCACGACGGAGAGCACATTAAGTGCTCTCCTGTTCGTGCGGAACTCGCGACAACCTTAATATGTCTCAGGCCCG
>URBS01000001.1 GCA_900546085.1 uncultured Collinsella sp. | reverse complement strand
GCGTAGGCGGTGATCCCACCGAGGGGTGCTACTGGAGTGAGGGAACTCGCTGACCAGGAGCTTCTTTGCGAGGGAGCGATCTATGCAGGAAGGATCGCGCTTCGAAAGGCGGTCGGCCTACGCAAAACGTCGCATTGTTGGAGCGAGAGCGTCGATTCAGCGCTCCTCTTTGAAATCTTCGGGAGCGAGATTCTCCAAAAACTCGTGGAACTCGGCGATCTCCTCCTCATCCTGCGGGTTCTTGCGGAAAACATAGGGGAAGGACGCCTTTTCCAACACCTCCTCGTCGATGAAGATGGGGGCCTCCTGTCGGATGGCAAGGGAGAGCGCGTCGGAGGGTCGGGCGTCGAGTTCGATCAGGCGGCCGTGCTGGCGCAGCGTCAACCGTGCGAAGAAAGTGTTCCCTTTCACCTCGTTGATGAGGACGTGATCGATGCGGGCATCGAGGTTGGTGAGCGCGTCCAAGAAAAGGTCGTGCGTCATCGGGCGGGAGAAGCGGGCCTTCTCCAGCGCGATTCCCATCTGCGTCGCCTCCGCCGTCCCGATCCAGATCGGCACGACGCGCCGCGTGCGTTGCTGGGTCGCCTCCTCCTCGGGTTGCAGCACGATTATCGAGGGCGAAGGCGGTGCCGTCATGATGAGCGTTTGGATGGTGACGGGGATCATCGGTGCTCCCTCTCGTAGGCGGATGGGATCGAGGTGATTATACGTCAACGTGCTAGGCCGGCATCCTGGCCGACGTGCGAGCGGGGGAGCGGGTCGAGGGGTTAGCGTGCGACGCGCAGCCAGGAACATGCCCTTTGGACGCCGTCTCCATCATGTCTCAAAATCGCTGAAAAAAGTTCTTGCCCCCTCGCCGGAACTGCGTTATATTGTTCAGGCACTTTTTTGCGGGCCCGTAGCTCAGTTGGTTAGAGCGCACGCCTGATAAGCGTGAGGTCGCTGGTTCAAATCCATTCGGGCCCACCATTTTAGCGATAAACGCTCCACCGTGAGCCGAGTTTGCCGGTGGAGCGTTTATTTATATCTAAAGCAGGAAGTGTCGGCCGGATGGCCACCCATACGGGGCATTAGCTCAGCTGGGAGAGCGCGGGCTTTGCAAGCCTGAGGTCAGGGGTTCGATCCCCCTAACCTCCACCATGATGGACCTGTAGCTCAGTTGGTTAGAGCGTCCGGCTGATAACCGGGAGGTCACAAGTTCGAATCTTGTCAGGTCCACCATCAAAACTGTGAAGAGCCTCGAGCATTTCCTCGGGGCTTTTTTCTTACCTGCTGGAGTAGTCAAAAGAGCCCCGTCCCAAATTAACTACTTTGATTTTGTGTGCTGGGCGAAAGATTGGGTAGTATAGCTATTCAATGCGGCGGGCTGCCGCGTGTTAACCGCTACGTACCGGAGGTGTTCCATGGTTCGTGTCGACATAGAGACCATCGTCATGGCCGCCGGTCCCGTGCCATCGCTTATCGTGCTTCGTGAGCGCAGCAGCAAATCGGACTCGCCCGCGCCGCTGCGTTCCCTTTCCATTCAGACTGGTTCGTTTGAAGCTGCTGCCATCAGCCGCGGCATCGATAGCGGCCGCGCCGAGCGCCCGATTACCCATGACCTGCTGCTCGATACCGTTGACGCCCTGGGCGCCAAACTCGAGCGCATCGAGATCGTTCGCGCCGAGCCGCCGGTGTTCTACGCGACGATCGTCGTACTGGCCGATGGCGAGGAGCGCAAGATCGACGCCCGCCCCAGTGACGCCATTGCCCTTGCCGTGCGCAGCAATGCCCCCATGTTTGTGGAGGACGACATCATGAATCGCCTGGGCACTGTTTCCACCCACGCCGAGGAAGTCGACGACGAGCAGGAGTTCGAGAAGTTCGACGAGTTCGTCCATACGCTCTCCCCCGATGATTTCTAAATGCGGGGCGGACGGGTTGCGGAGCGTTCGCTGATGGCCGGCGGTATCTCGGCTGAGGCGGCGGCCATTGCGCGCGAGGCCCAGATGCGCTCGGAGGCTTCTGAGGCGGCACGCATTGCCTATGTGACGCAGGCCCGCACGCTTCGCGAGCGCCGCGGCTCGTTTATCAAGATGGTTGTTGTCTCCGCCCTTGTCGCGGCAATCTGCTCGCGCCTTCGTGGTACAGTTGGTGCGCTTGGGTTTTCGATTTCAACAGGCTTGGTAATCTGGGGTGTGGTCGATGCAGTAATGCTGACCAACCAGATCAAAGTACTCGACAAGCGCGCGATGGATATGATGCGCGCCCGCGACGCTGCCGCCAAGATCGCTGCCGAGGCACAAGAACTGTAACGACGCCAAACTCGATGGGAAGGTCTAAAGATGGCACAGGATATGCAGGACGCCGGTAACGTCTCCGCCGAGCTCGACGCCATGGTGTGTGACCTGATTGGTGCGTTCTTGGACGACCTTGCCGCCGGCGAGAATCCGGGTGTAGTTGTGGCGATCGAGGACGCTGCTTCCAACCGTTATCTGGCGGCGCTCGATGAGGATGGCGAGGAGGCGTGCCTCGAGGCGGCCACCAACTTTATCTCCGAGCACAAGATGGGTCTTAAGGACGAGGGCCTGGGCCGTATTGTCCGCTATGCCATCGGCTATACCGGCTGCGTCGAGATTGACGGCGGCTACCACGATGCTCTGCTCGTGAGCTTCTTTGAGACGACACTCGAGAGCGGTTTTTCGGCATATGTGCTGTATGAGGGCATGGGCGCCGGCGATGGTTTTATGTGGAGCGACCCTGAACCTGCAGGTGAGGAAACCCCTCTTATCTAAAATCGCTAAAATAAACGAGTTTTCGGTAAAAGGCTCAATATTCCCGCTGAGCGTTGTATCGCTGGGCGGGCCGCATACGCGTGCCGTTTGTATATGGATAGAAGATAGGGGAACTACATGCGCGTAGACAATCTGAGGAACATCGCCATCATCGCCCACGTCGACCACGGCAAGACGACGATGGTCGACAAGCTCCTGCGTGCCACGGACGCCTTCCGTGCCAACCAGCAGGTCGAGGACCGTGTCCTGGATTCCAACGACCAGGAGCGCGAGCGCGGCATCACGATTCTCGCCAAGAACATCTCTATCGAGTACAAGGATGTCAAGATCAACGTCATCGACACCCCGGGCCACGCCGACTTTGGCGGCGAGGTCGAGCGCGTGCTGCGTATGGCCGACGGCGCCCTGCTGCTGGTCGACGCCTTTGAGGGCCCCATGCCCCAGACCCGCTTCGTGCTGCGTCACGCTATCGACACCGGCCTTAAGATCATGATCGTTATCAACAAGATCGATCGTCCGGGCGCCAACCCCGAGAAGGCCTACAACGACTGCCTGGACCTCATGGCCGACTTAGGCGCCACCGACGACCAGCTCGAGTTCGCCATGGAGCACGTCGTCTACGCCAGCGCCATGAACGGCTTTGCCCGCCTTGACCCCAACGACGGCAACATGGACATGTATCCGCTGCTCGACATGATCATCGACGACATGCCCGCGCCCGAGGTTGACGAGAACGCCCCGCTGGCCATGCAGTGCGTGACCATCGACCACTCCAACTTCGTTGGCCGCATCGGCATCGGTCGCGTGTATTCCGGTGCCATTCACCAGGGCGACCAGATTCTGGTTGTGAAGAACGACGGCTCCAGCGCCACCGCTACCGTCAAGCAGCTCTTCACCTTCGACTACCTGGGCCGCACCGAGTGCCAGGAAGTCGGCGCCGGCGACATCGCCGCCGTTGTGGGCATCGACCGCACCGATATCGGCGATGTTTACACCGACCCCGAGAACCCCGTCGAGCTCGAGCCCATCGAGATCGACCCGCCGACCCTGTCCATCGTCTTTGAGGCTTCGACCTCCCCGCTCGTCGGCCGCGACGGCGACATCGTGGGCGCCCGCCAGCTCAAGGAGCGCCTGTTCAACGAGGCCGAGAATAACGTGACCATGAAGATCGAGGAGCTCGAGGACAAGAGCGGCGTCGAGGTCTCGGGCCGCGGCATCCTGCACCTGTCCGTCCTGATGGAGTCCATGCGCCGCGAGGGCTTTGAGTTCCAGGTCGGCCGTCCCCGCGTTCTGTTTAAGAAGGACGAGAACGGCAACAAGATGGAGCCTGTCGAGCAGGCCGTCGTCGAGTGCCCGGACGAGTACTCGGGCAAGGTCGTTGAGGTCTTCGGCACCTCCGGCGGCATCATGACGAGCATGGATACCTCGGGCATCGTGACGCACCTCGAGTTTAAGATCCCGACGCGTGGCATCATGGGCCTTAAGAACCGCATCATGAACGTCACCCACGGCGAGGGCGTGTTCTACCACACCTTCCTGGAGTATGGTCCCTACGCTGGCGAGATCGGCAACCGTCAGAACGGCGCTATGATCTCCATGACCACCGAGAAGGCCGTTGCCTACGCTCTGGGTACGCTGCAGGAGCGCGGCCAGCTGTTTGTTGAGCCGGGCACCGAGTGCTATGAGGGCATGATCGTGGGCGAGCGCAGCAAGGCTGGCGACATGGTCGTCAACATCGCCCGTACCAAGAACCTGGGTAACCAGCGTTCCTCGACCTCCGATATCTCCGTCCAGCTGGTGCCGCCCCGCACCTTCTCGCTGGAGGAGGCGCTGGAGTACATCGCCGACGACGAGCTGGTGGAGATTACTCCCAAGAACATTCGCCTGCGCAAGCGTCTGCTCAACGCCACCGACCGCAAGAAGGCCGCCGTCCGCGCCGGCCAGGTCAATAAATAAGCGCTGGGGCTTATAACCGCCAATAAGAAAGGGCGTCGACCGCGATGGTCGACGCCCTTTTTGGTGCAATGGGATCAGGTTGCTTTGCGCCACCACAAAGGTGCCTGGCCCTTTTGTGGTGGTTGGCGGCTAGGCGGTGGGGAGTCCTGGCGTGTTAGCCGGCTGCTGCGGCTTGAGGTGGGCGTTGCGCCAGATGATCTGGATGGCGTAGCCGAGCGTGAAGACGAAGGCTACACCGCTGACAAAGTTGCCCATAAGAGGAAGTGCCGTGAGTGCGCCCGCGACGATACCGCCCACGGCGGCCATGGCGTAGCGGTTTTGGTTGTGTCCGACCATGCGCGCGACCGCGGTGCCCGTAAATGCCGCCGAGACCAAAGCGATGCCGATGACGCCGCACATGAGGGCGGCGGCGAGCGACAGGCCTGCAATCGAGATGATGAGCAGCAGCACGGCGGGAGCGACGGCGACCGTGCCCAGAAGACCACTTACCCACAGCGGCATGGGACGCTGATGGAGCATGCCGGCAGCGCTGGCGGTTGCGCGTGGAAAGACAAGCTCAAGCAGGATGGCGACAAAGCAGGTGGAAAGCGCCGCGGCAACGATGCCGCCGATAATGTCGTTGGCCGTAGAGGTGTTCTCGTTCTCGGTCCGGTCGATCTTGAGAGCTCCGACCTGGGCGCCCTCGGCCCGCTCGGGGTCCTGTGAGACGTGGGCGTTCACCGTGCCGGTGATGCGGGCGTTTTTACCCAGGATGAGCTTGTCGGCCCAGACCTCAACATCGCCATCGACGGTGCCGTCGATGGTTACGGTGTCGCCGGCAAGCGCCGCCGATTTGGCGGAGCCGCGCAGGGCGACCGTTTCGCCTGCCGCGTAAAAACAGTTGGCGGTGCTGCCGGTGTTGAGCACGACGTGCTGGCCGGCCACCGTGACGCTGCCATCGATTGCGGTTTTGGCGATATCGATGGTGCGTGCCGCCAGACGAACGGCGCCGCCTACGGTGCAATCGCGAATCGACAGGTTCTCACCCGCCGCGATAATATCGCGGCCGATGGAGGCGTCGTCTAGGTTGAGACTTTGGCCGGCCCAGTACAGGTCGCCTTCGATACCGGACGGAGTTGAGTCAACTTCGGTTGCGAGCACGTTTCCCGCGGTGTCGGTGCCGGCGAACGACACCGTGGGAAGTGCGGTGAGCGCGAGCGCAATCAGCGCGAATAGGATGGTGATGCGGGCCTGCGCTTTGTGGCGCCGGATCGACGGTACTTGGTTGCAAGGCATAGTGAATCCTTCGTTAGATACTCGACAGGTATCTAACAGGGTACCCAACGCGCGGGCGCTCTAAAAGAATCTCTCGGTTGCATTTCGAGGGGTTGTGCTGTGCTACCTACTTTTTACGGTGCAAAAAGCGCGCGATGTCTTCCTCGGTAGGGCTTTTAATGTCAAAGCGCAGTGATAGCCAACGCAGCCCCATGGTCACCACAACGCATACGACCAGCGCGGCAACATTGCTCATGAGGCCGCTCATGACGAGGGCTACATAGCTTGCCGATCCGGCGATGGCCGCGATGGCATAGAAGTTGGTGCGTTGGAAAATGCCCGGGACCACGCCCATAAAGCCGTCGCGCAGCATGCCGCCGCCCACGGCGGTAAAGAAGCCCATCATGATACATACGGCGGGCGCAAATCCGTACACCAACGCCTTGTCCGCGCCGGTTGCTGCATAGATGCCGACCGAGATGATGTCGAGCAGGGGAATGAGTTTTTCGGGCTTATCGACGATTGCCGGGAAGATATAGATGATGGCGGCTGTGGCGATGGAGAGCGGTAGTGCCATGGGCTGGTTGAGGATGTAGACGTTGCCGACCTGGAGCGTCATATCGCGCAAAAGACCGCCGCCCAGACCGCAGACCACCGCGAGCGCGACCGCGCCCACCAGGTCGAGCTTGTGCTCGCGAGCGACCAGCACGCCCGAGATCGATGCCGCGACAACGGCGAACATCTCGAGCCAAAATGGGATAGCGACCATGGCATCCGAGGCGTGTGAAGTAACAGTCATAGCGGCGACGACGGGCAAGATGAGGTCCTTTGATTCTCGGGTTTGAACAATGCCCGTACATAGTACATGGTTGGCGGCGATTGAGACCCTATTGCTCGGCAAACGGTAGGGACTGGGAACGGTCATGGGTACCAAACATGTACATCAGCCTCCAAAGATGCCGAAAAATGTCGTTTTTGGAGGGTGATGTACATGTTTGAGATTCAAGGTGAAATCGAAAGCAATGGGGGACGTGGCTGAATAGGAGGGATGTCCAAATTTTGAGCGGAGCTCAAAATTTATTCGGTCGGCTTGCGCCGACCGCGCTGCGCTAAAAACGCGCCACTGGCGCGTTTTCTTTACGCTCCGCGTCCTGACGGGTTCGAATCCCTCCTCCTCCGCCGTATTTGCTTGTAAGGGACTCTAAACAAAAAAGCCCCCGTTTTCGGGAGCTTTCTCAACCAAAATGGCGGAGGAGGAGGGATTCGAACCCTCGTGACCTTATACAGGCCAAACGGTTTTCGAGACCGCCGCATTCAACCACTCTGCCACCCCTCCGCGTGGGGTAAAAACAAAGCAGGCTCGAAGGCCTGCTTTGGAATTAACTGGCGGAGAGTCAGGGATTTGAACCCTGGAGACGCTTTTGACGCCTACACGATTTCCAATCGTGCTCCTTCGGCCACTCGGACAACTCTCCGTTAAATGCGAAAGTCAGTATACACGAGGAATCGCAAAGTGCAAACAGAAAAGTTGGCATTTTTTAAAACGCTTGGCCGTGCTTGGCGCTGCAGTGGGGCTTGAGGTCCCAAAAAACGGCTTCCGACCAGCGTGGTTGATCAACTCAATTGTTCAAAAAAGGGTATTCATAAGCGACTTGGCAATGAATTTAAAAATCTTTGGGTGGTGCTGTGGGCCACTGGTATGCATTTTGCGACCACAGCCTTGTGCCCGCTGACCTGCGGCTTGGCTCAGCTTGTCCCCACGGCACCGTATCTTGAACACAGATCCGTCAAGCATTTGGTCAGCATTTGGTTGGAATGCGCATGAAGTGCCGTGTGAGCATGGACATATGTGGAGGTCATGAGGTTGTAGCTGCATATTCTTGCAGCCTAGGAGGTTGAAAGATATTATTACCAAGTCTTTTCCTGCTTCAGGCGCACCTTCACGACCTGAAGCCACATTTGCCCAGAGGAGGTGACAATATGAAGGCTTATGAACTGCTGTTCTTTGTTGACCCGTCGCTCGACCCCGAGACTCGTCTCGCTGTTATGAAGCGTATCGATACCACGATCGCTGAGGGCGCTGGCAAGGTCGACTCCGTTGACGAGTGGGGCAAGCGCAAGCTCGCCTACGAGATCAACGACCTCACCGATGGTGACTACACCCTCATCAACTTCCACGCAGATCCTACCCAGATCGCCGAGCTTGATCGCGTCCTGCGCATCACCGACGCTGTGGTCCGCCACATGATCGTCCGTCGCGACGACCAGGAGTAAGACTGTCGTTTTGGACTGGGCTTGTGCCCCAAGAGGAAGTAGTGAGTTATGAGCATCAATCGAGTGAACATCACCGGTAACCTCACCCGCGATCCCGAGCTGCGCGCCACCGCCGGCGGAACCCAGGTTCTGTCCTTTGGCGTCGCCGTGAACGATCGTCGCCGCAACGCGCAGACTGGCGAGTGGGAGGACTATCCCAACTTTGTCGACTGCACCATGTTCGGCACCCGCGCCGAGGCCGTGAGCCGTTTCCTGGCAAAGGGAAACAAGGTCGCGATCGAGGGCAAGCTGCGCTACAGCTCTTGGGAGCGCGACGGCCAGCGCCGGAGCAAGCTTGAGGTCATCGTCGATGAGATCGAGTTTATGAGCTCCCGTGGTGGCCAGGGTGGCTACGACCAGGGCGGTTACGCCCCCGCAGCTCCCGCGCCCGCAGCACGTCCTGCCGCACCGGTGGCTACGCCGCCCGCGGTCGACGTCTACGATGAGGACATCCCGTTCTAAGGGTTGTTCACCTATTTTTGAGTGAGAGGCGGCTTCGGTTCGCCGAAGTTGCCAAACGAAAGGTATTTTGACATGGCTAATGATTTTTCTGCACGTCAGCCGCGTCGTAAGTACTGCCAGTTCTGCAAGGAGAACACTGAGTTCATCGACTATAAGGACACTCAGCTTCTCCGTAAGTACATGACCGACCGTGGCAAGATTAAGCCCCGTCGCGTCACTGGCGCTTGCACGCAGCATCAGCATGACATCGCCAACGCCATCAAGCGCGCCCGCGAGATGGCTCTCCTGCCGTACACCGTCCCCGTGGTTTCCTCTCGTGGCAACCGCGACCGCGGCTAAGAAGGGAGACGCATCATGAAGGTTATTCTTCTCGATGAGATCAAGGGCAAGGGCGGCGAGGGTGACGTCGTAGAGGTCGCTCAGGGTTACGCTGAGAACTTCCTGTTCCCCAAGAAGCTCGCTGTTGCCGCCACCAAGGGCAACCTCAAGCAGCTTGACGAGCGTCGCAACAACATCGCCAAGCGCGAGGCCGTCCGTCTGGCTACCGCCAACGAGACCAAGGCTGCCTTTGAGGGCAAGACGGTCACCGTTGACGTCAAGGTCGGCGACGAGGGCATCCTCTTTGGCTCCGTTACCGCCGCTATGATCGCTGACGCCATCAAGGCTCAGCTCGGTATGGACATCGACCGCAAGCGCGTCGAGCTCGGTAAGCCCATCAAGGTTGCCGGTGCCCACACCGTTGCCATCTCGCTGTACCGCGAGATCAAGGCCGAGGTTGTCGTTCTCGTCGGCGTTACCGCCGAGGAGCTCGCTGCCGAGGCTGAGGTCGAGGAGGCCGCTGAGGTCGCCGAGGCCGAGACCGCCGAGGTCGAGACTGAGGCTGCTGCCGAGTAGCATTTGCTGCAACGCAACAATCTTGTTCTAAGAAGGGCGCTCTGGGAAACCAGGGCGCCCTTTTGTTTTTTGCGCTGAGTGAGTGTCATGGTGAACGTTGCGTCGAAGTCCTATATACAGGACCGTTCATCCGTTTGGTTCGGTGATGATTGGCGGTGCGCGGCGCGTTTTGGGACCGTGGCTGATACTATGGATGCTCGCAAGCGATATGAATGAGGATGCTCATGGCATATGACGATAGGGAGACCGGGCTGACGGTTGAGGACCGCGGCTCCAAGTTGGGTCTTCCCCAAAACCAAGATGCAGAGGCCAATGTACTGGCCGCTATGCTGCTATCGCCCGAGGTGGTCGAAGAGGCCCAGGTCGAGCTGCAGCCCGATGACTTCTACCGGCCCATTCATAAGACCATCTATACCGCGATGGTCGATATGTACAACAGCCGCATTCCCATCGACTCCATCTCGCTGATCGATTACCTGCGAAGCATCAACAAGCTTGATGCCGTGGGCGGCGAGGCCTACATTTTGGAGTTGATGGGTCAGACCCTGTCGCTCGTCAACTGGCAGCACCATGCCGCTATCGTTCGCCGCGATTCGATGCTGCGTGAGCTGATCGGCGCCACCAACGAGATCAACGCGCTGGCCTATAACGCTCCCACCGATACCAAAGAGGTCGTGGAGCTGGCCGAGAGCAAGTTGCTCAAGGTCACGGCGCGCGAGGTCAAGTCGAGCTACAAGACGCTGACCGAGTTTATGGTCGAGGCCTATAACGAGGCCGAGGAAGTGTGCCAGGCAGGCGGCCAGGCTGCGGGCGTGCCCACGGGCTTCCCGTCGCTCGACCGCATGCTCATGGGTTTTCGCGAGGGCCAGCTCATCATCATCGGCGCCCGCCCTGCTGTGGGTAAGACGTCGTTCGCCCTGAATCTGGCGCTCAACGCTGCCGCGGCCGGTTATACCGTCGGCTTCTTCTCGCTGGAGATGTCGGGCAAGGAAATTGCCCAGCGTCTGATTTGCGCCTACGCCATGATTTCGATCAGTGACTTCCGCATGGGCCGCATTAGCCCCGAGCAGTGGGCCAATATCAACGAGGCCACGCAGACCTTGTCCAAGCTCGATATTCTGATTGACGATACGCCCGGCACCACAGTGACCGAGATTCGCGCCAAGAGCCGCCGCATGCTCCACAACAAGGAGAAGGCCATCATCATCCTGGACTACCTGCAGCTGGTGAGTCCTCCGCCGGGACGCCGCTCCGAGAGCCGTACCGTCGAGGTCTCCGAGATGTCGCGTGGTCTGAAGATCATGGCCAAGGAACTCAAGATCCCGCTCATCGCGCTGTCGCAGCTCTCGCGTCAGGTCGAATCCCGTACCGGCAAGCGCCCGCAGCTTTCCGACCTTCGTGAATCGGGCTCCATCGAGCAGGACGCCGATATCGTTATGTTCTTGGACCGCTCCGCCGACGAGGCCGAAGCCTCGCGCGACGATCGACCCGACGAGGGCGTTACGCGTATCGTCGTGGCCAAGAACCGTTCGGGCCCGATCGGCGACGTCGACCTGATGTTCCTGCCGGCATCCACCAAGTTCTATGAGCTTGATGGGGCACATGCCGAGGAGTAGGACAGGCGCCCGTTGCACGGGTATACTGGGAATGTTTTGTGCTTCTGCGTGCCGGCGTGGCGCGTAGACAGTCCATGAATGTAAGGAGTAAACATGCCGTCAACCGTTTTGGTCGGTGCCCAGTGGGGCGATGAGGGCAAGGGTAAGATCTGCGACCTGGTCGCCGGCGACTTCGATGCCGTCGTGCGCTACTCGGGCGGCAACAACGCCGGCCACACCATCGTCGTCAACGGCAAGAAGTACGGCCTGCACCAGGTGCCCTCCGGCATCATGTATTCCGACCATGTGTCGGTGATCGGTAACGGCTGCGTCGTCAACCCCAAGGTTGTCCTTGAGGAGATCGACATGTTCGAGGCCGACGGCATCACCACCAAGAACCTCAAGATCAGCGGCAACGCGCATGTCATCATGCCGTACCACATCGATCTGGATGGCGCCTTTGAGCAGAAGCTCGGCAAGAAGAACATCGGTACCACCAAGCGCGGCATCGGTCCGTGCTACCAGGACAAGATGGCCCGCATCGGCCTGCGCATGCAGGACATGCTGGACGAGGCACTGTTCCGCGACAAGCTGGAGACCGCTCTTGCCCGCGTGAACCCCGAGCTTGAGCTCATCTACAACCTGCCCACCTACACCGTGGACCAGATTTGCGACGAGTATCTGCCCATGGCCGAGCGCCTGCGCCCCTACATCACCGAGACGAGCCTGCTGCTCAACAACATGATCGACGAGGGTAAGGACCTGCTGTTTGAGGGCGCCCAGGCCACGCTGCTCGACATCGACCACGGCACCTATCCGTACGTGACGTCTTCTAACTGCACCGCCGGCGGCGCCATCACCGGCTCCGGCGTGGGCATGAAGAACGTCGACCGCGTGCTGGGCGTCATGAAGGCCTATATCACCCGCGTCGGTTCGGGCCCCATGCCCACCGAGCTTTCCTATGAGTCCGAGGCCGGCCACACGCTGACCGAGGAGGGCTACGAGTACGGCGTGACCACCGGTCGCCGTCGTCGTTGCGGCTGGTTTGACGGCCCTATCGCCAACTATGCCTCGCGCGTCAACGGCCTCACCGACATCGCCGTGACCAAGCTCGACGTGCTTTCGGCCTTCGACACCATCAAGGTGTGCGTGGCCTACGACGTCGATGGCGAGCGCTACACGAGCGTGCCCGAGCATCAGGTGCGCTTTGAGCACGCCAAGCCCATCTACGAGGAGCTCCCCGGCTGGAAGTGCGACATCACCGGTTGCCGCAGCTTTGATGAGCTGCCGCAAGAGGCTCAGGACTACGTGGCGTTTATCGAGGATCTGGCACACACCCGCGTGACGTTTATTGGCGTTGGCGCTGGTCGCGAGCAGATCATCAACCGATTCTGGAAGTAATCGGGACTATTTGGTTATTGCGATATACCCCTTTGCAGCCCGGACGGGCGGCCGAGGGGTATATTTGCTTGCAAAGGGCTCGCGCGGAGCGGGCCATTCATCCATAGAGGAGGCACCCTTGAAGGCGGACACTCAAACCATCGACATCCTGTTGTTGGGCAGCGGCGGCCGTGAGCATGCTTTGGCAGCTAAGCTCGCGGCATCACCGCGCGCCGGCAAGCTCTACATCGCGCCGGGCAACGGCGGCACCGCGAGCTGCGGCGAGAACGTTGTTCTCGACGACTGCGATCCTGCGGCCGTGGCGGCGTTTGCGCAGAGCCACGGATGCGGACTCGTGGTAATTGGCCCCGAGGCTCCGCTCGTGGCGGGCGTGGCCGACGCCGTGCGCGCGGCAGGTATTCCCTGCTTTGGCCCGGGTGCCGAGGGCGCCCGGATGGAGGGTTCCAAGCTGTTCTCCAAGCAGCTCATGGAGCGCGCCGGTATTCCGACGGCAGCCTACGGCTCGTTTACCGACGAGGCTTCGGCTCTTGCTTATGTGCGTGAGCAGGGCGCTCCGCTGGTCGTCAAGGCCGACGGCCTTGCCGCGGGCAAGGGCGTTATCGTGGCGACCGAACTTGAGCAGGCCGAGGAGGCCGTGCGCGAGTGCTTTGGCGGCACCTTTGGCGATGCCGGCAACACCGTGGTTATCGAGGAGATGCTGACCGGCCCCGAGTGCTCGCTTTTGGCCTTTACCGACGGCAAGACCGTGCGTCCCATGGCCACCTCGCAGGACCACAAGCGCGCGCTCGAGGGCGACAAGGGCCCCAACACCGGCGGCATGGGTGTCTACAGCCCGGTGCCCATCGTGACCGACGAGGAGCACGCCACCATGGTGAAGGTCATGGAGCAGACCGTTGCCGAGCTTGCTGCCGAGGGCATCGACTACCGCGGCTGCCTGTACGGCGGCTTTATGCTCACGCCCGCCGGCCCCAAGGTGCTGGAGTTCAATGCCCGCTTTGGCGACCCCGAGACACAGGTCGTGCTGCCGCGCCTTAAGAACGACCTGGTTGAGGTCATGCTGGCCTGCGCCAACTGTGAGCTCGATCAGATTGAGCTCGACTGGCGTGACGAGTGGGCCGTGGCCGTTGTCCTGACGAGCGCGGGCTATCCCGGCAGCTACGAGAAGGGCAAGGTCATCACCGGTATCGCCGATGCCGAGGCCATGGAGAACGTGACCGTGTACCATGCGGGCACTGCCGTGGTGGACGGCCAGCTCGTGACCAATGGTGGCCGCGTGCTTGCCGTGACCGCTCTGGGCGACACGTTCGAGAACGCTCGCAACCTTGCCTACGAGGCCTGCGAGAAGATTGATTTTGAGGGCAAGACCCTGCGTCACGACATCGGCCTGCGCGCGCTACGCGGCCGCGACGCCTGGGATGCCTAAAGTCCGAGAGGAATGAGACGGATGGACGAGAAGAACGAAGAGCTCGTGGATGCGCAGATCGTCGAGGAGGACAGCCGCATGTATGGGCACGCCGAGGGCGAACCTGGTGGCGAGGTCGCTGACGAGCCGGCGCTGGTGCTGGGCGACGACGACCCGCACGATGCCGAGCTTCACGAGAAGATTCTTTCGGAGGAGTGCGCCTGGAAGGGCAAGATTCTCGACGTCCACCGTCTTGAGGTTGAGCTGCCCAACGGTCGCCGCAGCGCCCGCGATATCGTTCGCCATCCGGGCGCGGCAGCCGTTGTGGCGCTGACCGAGAGCGGCAAGATTGTGCTGGTGCGTCAGTACCGCACCGCCATCGACCGCGTGACGGTCGAGATTCCCGCCGGCAAGCTCGATCCAGGCGAGGACCCGCTCGATTGCGCCAAACGCGAGCTGCATGAGGAGACGGGCTTTAGGGCTGGTCGCATTCGCTTTTTGACGTCGATTGTCACGTCCTGCGGCTTCTGCGACGAGATCATTCATATCTACCTGGCCACCAAGCTCGAGTTCGACGCGCCCAACCCCGACGATGACGAGTTTGTCAACGTTGACCTGGTGCCGCTGCACGAGCTGATCGACGCCGTGCTCGACGGCAAGATCGAAGACGCCAAGACCGTCGTGGGCGCCTTGGCCTGCGATAGCATCGCGCATCGCTTGGGCGGGACCGAACTTTAACGAGTGGGGATAGCCCTGGGACAAGTACTACTGATTACTTTGTCCCAGGGCCTTACGTTGCTGATATTTCTTTGAGGATCACATGCTGAAAAGGTTTCTCTCGTATTACGAGCCCCAGATGGGGCTTTTTGTTGCTGATACTGTTTGTGCTCTGGTGCTTGCTGCCATTGACCTTGCGTTTCCTATTATTCTGCGCAATTTGACCGGTGGGCTGTTTACTCAGGGTCAGGCTGCCATTATGCAGGCGCTCGGTATGATCGCGGTGGGTTTGGTGCTGATGTATATCATCCGTTGCGCCTGCCGCTACTTTGTGAGCTACTGGGGCCACGTGATGGGCGCGCGCATGGAGTCCAAGATGCGCGAGGACCTGTTTGACCAGTACGAGCGCTTTAGCTTTGCGTACTTCGACCGTAACAGCTCGGGCGACATGATGAGCCGCGTGGTCAACGACCTGTTCGATATCTGCGAGGCGGCGCATCACGTGCCCGAGTGGATCATCATCTGCGGCATCGAGATTATCGGCTCGTTTGTGATCCTCTTTACCATCGCCCCGGTGCTGGCGCTTGCCATGGCTGTGGTGACAGCAGCGTTTGCGGTCATCATGTTTTGGCAGAACATGCGCATGCGCGAGGTCTTTAGCGACAATCGCAAAAAAATCAGCGGCATCAATGCGCAGCTGCAGGATTCGCTGGCGGGCATGCGCGTGGTCAAGAGCTTTGCCAATGAGGAGACCGAGCGCTCTAAGTTCCGCGCCTCCAACAATCGCTACCTTTCGTCCAAGGAAAACATGTATCACGCCATGGGCGTCTATACTGCGACGTATGGCCTGCTCTCGGGCGTGCTGTACGTGATCGTGGTGCTGCTGGGTGGTTGGCTCGTTGCCCAGGGTCAGCTGCAGGCGGTCGATATGGCAACCTTCGCGCTCTACATTTCGCTGTTCTGCACGCCGCTCGAGACACTCGTCAATTCGGCCGAAATGTATCAGAAGGCCATCGCTGGCTTTAAGCGTATGGACGAGGTGCTCTCGACCGCGCCGGATATCCAAGACAAGCCGGGCGCCACGGATCTGCAGGTGACCGCCGGCGCCGTGGATTATCACGACGTGTGCTTTAACTACGAGGACGTTGAGCTGGGCGAGGGCGATGCCGAAGAGTGTCCCGTTATCGACCATATGAATCTGTCCATCAAGCCCGGGCAGACCATCGCTTTGGTTGGCCCTTCGGGCGGTGGCAAGTCCACGACCTGTTCGCTGCTGCCGCGCTTTTATGACGTGGCTGCCGGATCCATTAGCATCGACGGCCAGGATGTGCGCGATGTGACGCAGCAGAGCCTGCGCCGCGCCATCGGCCTGGTGCAGCAGGATGTCTATCTATTTGACGGTACGATTGGCGAGAACATCGCCTATGGCAAGCCGGGCGCTACGGCTGAAGAGATCGCCGAGGCCGCCCGTCGCGCCAACATCGATGCCTTTATCGAGTCGCTTCCACAGGGCTATGACACGGTCGTGGGCGAGCGCGGCAGCCGTCTTTCGGGCGGACAGAAGCAGCGTGTTGCCATCGCGCGCGTGTTTCTCAAGAACCCCAAGATCCTGATTTTGGACGAGGCGACGAGTGCTTTGGATAACGAGAGCGAGGAGGCGGTGCAGGAGTCGCTCGAAGAGCTGGCACGCGGCCGCACCACGATTATCATCGCCCACCGTCTTTCGACCATTAAGCATGCCGATGAGATTGCGACCGTTGAGCATGGTCGCGTTGTGGAGCGTGGCACGCACGAGGTGCTTCTCGCCCGTGGCGGCACTTATGCCCGTTACTATCGAATGCAGTTCGAAGGTGCGCGTGCGCACGAGCTCGACTGATTGATATGACAGGAAGTTTATGGCTGACAAGAACCCTTTGACTCCGGAAGAAGTGACGGAGTTATTCTCCGAAATCGATGCATCCGGTGTCTTGGATCCCACGCTTGCCAAAAAGCGAACCGAGCGCATGCGTGAGAAGGAGGCTGCGGCCAAGCGCGGTGACAAAGCGGCGCTAGCGCAGCTGCGCAGCGAGGACCGCGCGAGCCAGGCAAAACATATCGACCCGCTGTCCGAGGACGACCCTTCGGGCTCGCAGGTGAGCCATACCATTACGAAGACTGCCATGGCCGTGGTCATTGGCATCTTGGTGCTGATTGTGGGCATGCAGATTGGCTACGGCGTGATGCGACGCCTGAACACCGCCAACCTGTCCGAGAGCGTTTCGGTGGATACCGTTTCGACGGCGCTGAAGGGCGGCCTTGAGTGGGGTAACGGCTTTACGCAGTTCCCGCTCGACTTTACCGTCGATGAAGCTGATGAGCGTACGGGCACGGTCGAGGTGACGGTGTTGGACACATCGTCTGCCAACGAGCTCGAGCTGCTGTCCAACGGGCAGATTCAGGCCGCTGCGCTTGCGACCAACGCGCTGCTCAACGATAAGATCGACCGCGTGGTGTATAACGTTCACGCCTATATCGACGAGGATAGCAACATTCAGCACGATTCCTTCTTTGGCATGTTTCCCGCGCGGGGTCATCAGAGCGCCATTTTGACGTTTGTGTGGACCAAGAGCTCATCCAACGCCACGAGTATCGACTGGAAGATGCGCATCGTAAGCATGGACGACACCATTGCCGAGCGCATTCAAAAACAGGTGAACTCGGTTTCGTCGCTGATCGAGGACCCGGTGGTGAGCCAGACCAAGATTGACGAGGAAAAGGCCGAACGTGACCTGGAGCATCGTCTGCATGGCCGCGAGATTTTCCGCGGCGGCAAGCCCGATCGCTCACCGTCCGATCTGCTGGAACAGGACAAGCAAAAGTAAGAGGCCATTATCCCGCGTGAGCCACAAGCCCACGCGGGATAATTTTTCTGGGACGGGATTAAATAATCATTATGCATAGAAAGTCATAATTATCATTTCGTAAACATTTCGATGAAATTAACGCCATGAGGCATGCTTGCGGTTACAATACCGCGAGGCCTAACTACACACCTTTAAGCCGGTCCTGTGAGACCGGGAAGGAGAATTATGGCGAACAACCATACCGCGGGCGCTGCCGCCCGCACCTTCGCGCCCAGCGAGCTTTGCCAGCGTATGCTGGCCAAAACCAGCAAGGGCACCTGCGGTCCCTGTATCCTGTATCTTGAGGATGGGACCATTTTTTATGGACGTGCATGCGGCACCGAGGGCACCGCGACCGGCGAAGTCTGCTTCAACACCTCGCTCGAGGGCTACTTTGAGGTCATGACCGACCCGAGTTATGCCGGCCAAATTGTAACCATGACCTATCCGCAGATCGGCAATTACGGTATCGACGAGACCGATGTCCAGTCGGCCTTCCCCGGCGACGCCGTGCGCCCTGCGAGCGCTCCGGCTATGCGCGGCATGATCGTTCGCGATATGTGCGCCACGCCTTCTAACTGGCGCTCGGCCGTCAGCGTGCCGGAGTACCTGCGCGCTCACGGCATCGTCGCTATCGAGGGTATCGACACCCGCGCTCTGGTGCGCCATCTGCGCGACAATGGTTCCAAGATGGGCATTATCTCGACCGAGATCTTCGACGTCGACGAGCTTGCCGAGCGCTTGTCCGCTGCGCCCACGCTGGTAGGCGAGAACCTGGTCAAGACCGTAAGTTGCCCCGCGCCTCACGAGTTTGTGGCCGCCGACCTGCCTGCCACGCATGACTTTGCGCTTGCGGCTGCCGCTCCTGCCCGTCACAAAGTGGTCGCCTACGACTGCGGTGTGAAGCGCGGTATTCTGGAGGGCCTGGTCCGTGCCGGCTGCGATCTCACCGTCGTGCCGTGGGATACGCCCGCCCAGCAGGTGCTCGACATGAATCCCGATGGCGTCTTTTTGTCCAACGGCCCCGGCGACCCCGATGCCGTGGTGGAGACCTATGAGCAGGTACAGCAGCTGATCGGCAAGGTGCCGGTCTTTGGCATTTGCCTCGGTCACCAGATGATCAGCCTGGCCTGCGGCGCCCAAATGGAAAAGCTTAAATTCGGTCACCGTGGCGGTAACCAGCCGGTCATGAATCTGGTGAGCCGTCGCGTGGAGATCACCGCGCAAAACCACGGCTTTGGCCTGCTGTTCCCCAGTCTGGGCAAACTGATTCCGGAGCTTTCCGGCGGCGAAACCGAGTATGCGGCCGACGGTGACCTGCGCGCCTGGGTGCGTCGCGGCATCGCGCCGGTCGTGATGAACGAGCGCTTTGGTCGCATTCGCCTGACACATGTGAACCTCAACGACGGCACCGCCGAGGGCATCCAGCTGCTCGACGCCCCGTGTTTCTCGGTCCAGTACCACCCCGAGGCTTCGCCTGGCCCCACCGATGCCCACTATCTCTTTACCGCCTTTACGCGACTCATGGACGGCGAGGAGAACTACCTGGACATCGACACCGCGAAGGACCGCCTCGCCGGCTGGAATTTCGCCGAGTCCGAGAACGCTGCGACCGAGGAGAACTAACATGCCGAAACGTACTGACATCAAGCGCATCCTCGTTATTGGTTCGGGCCCCATCGTTATTGGCCAGGCCTGCGAGTTCGACTACTCCGGCGCCCAGGCCTGCAAGGTGCTCAAGGAGGATGGCTTTGAGGTCATCCTGGTCAACTCCAACCCGGCGACCATCATGACCGACCCGGGCTTGGCCGACCGCACCTATGTCGAGCCCATCACCGCCGAGTTTATCGAGCGCGTAATCAAGAAAGAGCATCCGGACGCGCTGCTGCCCACGCTGGGTGGCCAGACCGGTCTGAACGCCGCTGTTGAGCTGGCGAAAGACGGCACGCTGGACAAGTACGGCGTCGAGATGATCGGCTGCGATCTGGCCGCTATCGAGCGCGGCGAGGACCGAAAGCTCTTTAACGAGGCCATGGCCGAAATTGGCCTGGAGGTCGCGCGCTCGGGCTATGCCTATAGCGTCGCCGACGCCGAGGCCATCGCCGAGCGCTTGGGATATCCCTGCGTGCTGCGCCCGAGCTTTACCCTCGGCGGTGCCGGCGGCGGCATCGCACATACCCACGAGGAGCTCGTCTCCATCGTGAGCCAGGGTCTGGAGCTCTCGCCCGCCCACGAGGTGCTGGTCGAGGAGTCCATCGAGGGCTGGAAAGAGTATGAGATGGAGGTCATGCGTGACCACGCCGGCAACGGCATCATCGTGTGCTCCATCGAGAATCTCGACCCCATGGGCGTGCACACCGGCGACTCCATCACCGTGGCTCCGGCGCAGACGCTCTCCGACCTTGAGTATCAGCGCATGCGCGTGGCCTCGCTCGCCATTCTGGAGAAGATCGGCGTCGAGACCGGTGGCTCCAACGTGCAGTTTGCCGTGAACCCCCAGACCGGTCGCTTGATCGTCATCGAGATGAACCCGCGCGTGAGCCGTTCGTCCGCGCTGGCCTCCAAGGCCACGGGTTTCCCCATCGCTAAGGCTGCCGCGCGCCTGGCTGTGGGCTATACGCTCGACGAGATCGTCAACGACATCACCAAGGCCACGCCCGCCTGCTTTGAGCCCACGATCGACTACTGCGTCGTTAAGGTGCCGCGCTTTGCCTTCGAGAAGTTCAAGGGTACCGACCCCACGCTCACCACGCGCATGAAGGCCGTGGGCGAGATCATGGCGATTGGCCGCACCTTTGAGGAGGCCTTCGGCAAGGCCATGCGCTCACTGGAGGACGGCCACCAGGGTATCTGCGCCGGTGGCAAGGAGGGTGCTGACAAGCTGAGCGACGACGAGCTCGCTCAGGCCGTGGCAACGCCGACCGAGCATCGCATTTTCTTTGTGGTCGAGGCCCTGCGCCGTGGCTGGGATGTCGCGCGCATCCATGCCATCTGCGGTATCGATCCGTGGTATCTCAACCGCATCAACGATATGGTGCAGGTTCAGGAGAGCATCCGCGGCCTGCGCGTGGAGGACATTGACGCCGACGCGATGCGCCTGCTCAAGCAGTATGGCACGAGCGATGCCGAGATTGCCGCGCTGACCGGCTCGGACGAGCGCTTTGTGCGCGCTTACCGTAAGGGTCTGCGCGTGGTCCCCAGCATGAAGACGGTCGATACCTGCGCTGCGGAGTTCTCGAGCGCCACGGAGTACCATTACAAGACCTACGAGAATATCTTCCGCACGAGCCCGGACGCCAAAAAGTGCGTGGCTCCCGACGAGACCACGCCGGCGGACAAGCCCAAGGCGATGATCCTGGGCGCCGGCCCCAACCGCATTGGCCAGGGTATCGAGTTCGATTACTGCTGCGTGCACGCGAGCTACGCGCTGGCGGCCCGCGGCTTCGAGACCATCATGGTCAACTGCAACCCCGAGACCGTTTCGACCGACTACGACACGTCCGACCGCCTGTACTTTGAGCCGCTCACCTACGAGGACGTCATGGATGTCATCGATGTTGAGCGACCCGACGGCGTCGTGGTGACGCTGGGCGGCCAGACTCCGCTTAAGCTGGCGCGCATGCTCGAGGAGAGCGGTGTGAACATTATGGGTACCAAGCCCGATGCCATCGACTTTGCCGAGGATCGCGAGCGCTTCGCCGCCCTGCTCGACAAGCTGGGCATTATGTACCCGCCGGCGGGCCAGGCCACCTCGTTTGAGGAGGCCGAGGCCGTGGCCGCGCACATCGGCTACCCGCTGCTGGTGCGTCCGAGCTACGTGCTGGGCGGCCGCGGCATGATGATCGCCTACGATGCCGAGCATCTGTGCGATTACATGGCCGAGGCTGCGCGCATTAGCCCCGACTACCCGGTGTACCTGGACCGCTTCCTGGAGGGTGCGATCGAGTCCGACGTCGACGCTCTGTGCGACGGCGAAGCGGTCTACATCGGCGGTATCCTGGAGCATATCGAGGAGGCCGGTATTCACTCCGGCGACTCCGCGACCTGCATCCCGCCGTTTAGCTTTAGTGAGAGCCTGCAGGCGAAGCTCCGCGAGACCACGCGCCGCATCGCGATGGCGCTGGGCGTGCGCGGCCTGGTCAACGTGCAGTACGCCATCAAGGGCGAGACCGTCTACGTGATCGAGGCAAACCCGCGCGCGAGCCGCACCGTGCCGTTTATCTCCAAGGCCACCGGTGTGCCGCTCGCCAAGTGTGCCGCACGTATCATGGCAGGCGATTCCATCGCGAGCCTGGGCCTGCCGAGCGACGAACGTCAGCTGGACTGGTTCTGCATGAAGGAAGCCGTTATGCCCTGGGGCCGTTTCCCGGGAGCCGACGTTATCCTGGGGCCCGAGATGAAGTCGACAGGCGAGGTCATGGGTATCGCCAAGAGCTATCCCGAGGCGTACGCCAAGACGCAACTGGCGATCGACTACAAGCTGCCCGACCCCAGCGCCGGCAAGGTATTCATCAGCGTGTGCGACCGCGATAAGCGTCACATCCTTTCGGTCGCGCGTATCCTGCGCTACCTGGGCTTTGATATCTGTTCCACCGAGGGTACGGCGCGCGTGCTGCGCGGCGGCAACGTGACCTGCGAGGTTGTGGAGAAGATCAGCGGCCCGCACGACGGTGAGCGTCCCAACATCGGCGACCTCATCGCCGATGGCAAGATTGCGGTAATCATCAACACGCCGTACGGTCCGGGCTCGCGTGGCGATGGCTACCTGCTGCGTACCGAGGCCGTGCGTCGCGGCGTGACCTGCGTGACGGCGATGTCTGCGGCCAACACGTACGTGAGTGCCATCGAGGCCGTGCGCGAGGACCAGCAGGGTCACGGCAGCGCCAACGACATGGGCATGGACGTCATCGCCCTGCAGGACCTGCCGCAGCACACGGTGTAATGTGACCGGGTCGGCCGGGGCGGAGGGGGCCGAGTTCCCCCTTCGCTCCGGCTGCAAGCAGAGTCGCTCAGTGGGAAGCTCGGCCCCCTCCGCCCCGGCCTTCGGTGACTTGGGTGCACCGTGTGCTGCCGAAGGGGCTTTGTGCGATGACTAAGGCTAAATAGAAAATGAGAGTGGGCCCTGCCGTTCGTTCGAGCGGCAGGGCCCACTCTTTGTATGGAGGCCTTTTTGCTGTTAGTAGGAGAAGATCGATTTGGACTCATTCGGCCTACTTTTGGCAATCTGAATCGATCAAGATGCTCAGCCAAGCCGGGAACGGCCCAATACTGGGTCCGCGTCGGCTTCCAAGCGGCAATTTCGTGCCCAAGGCCACGGCCAAATTATACGTATCTGAACTAACCGCCCATCACTCTCCGTCAACCTTTTTATCCAAACCAAATCAGTCAACGTACGTCATGGCAATATCCGGTAGGTCGCAGGGTGGCGGCTGAGCCTCTCTCTCGGGAAACTTCGCGAAGCCCAGCTCCCGAGGGAGAGGTACGGTCTGTGTAATACCAGATAAACAGTACATTTTTGCTTAATTGATATTTGACTGAAGAACCAATTGGTATGGCTTATTTAGCCCACCCTGCCATTGACGCTCATTTTAATACCACTGGGAGAATTCCGAACTTGGTTGCGCAACTGCTCCCGTATGCTGATTCGACCTAATAGGGGGATATCTGGTTACTACCAGTTGACCCCTTGGTAACGGGTGGGCCCACTGCACGGAATGTACCGAACACCCCCCCGTTTGATGCGTTCGCCCATGCTGCAGGGCGTGCGTCCGCGACGCTTCCGCATGTCGGAGGAAAGGAGTCCAGGTGTGTAGGAATTCCATTTTTACGAAACGGTGGGTGAAGGGAAGCGCGGTCCTCGTTGCCACTGCAGCGACGCTCGTGTTTGCCAATCCCCAGCAGGCGATTGCCACGCCACTCAAGGGCGTCGACTCGGCGACCGTGTCCTCATCTGCCTCGAATGTCGTCGACATCGATTTCGCTGACGGCATCAAGGGCCGTATTACGTTCCTCGAGGACGGTATTTTCCGTTATAACGTCGACCCCAAGGGTGAGTTTTCCGAGTACGCCACGCCGCGTAGTAAGTCCCACACGGCTAAGATCCAGGCTCAGCCCGATACCTCGGACACCTACAGCAAGCCGAGTGCGACGGTTGCCGACAAGGGCGACACTATCGAGATCACCGGCGGAAAGGCGACCGTGATCCTGGACAAGGCGACTGGCAAGATGAGTATCAAGTCAGGCGACCGTGTCGTGGTTTCCGAGTCCGCGTCCCTCGACCTTGATAAGAAGGGTACCGTCCAGACGCTCGCCAAGGAGAAGTCCGAGAACTTCTTTGGCGGCGGCACCCAGAACGGACGCTTCCTGCACACCAACCAGACCATCGCCATCTCCAACACGAACAACTGGACCGATGGCGGCGTTGCCTCGCCCAACCCGTTTTATTGGACGAGTGACGGCTACGGCGTACTCCGAAACACGTTTGCAGAGGGTTCCTACGACTTCGGTTCCACGGACTCATCGACGGTCACGACTTTGCACAGCGAGAATGAGTTTGATGCCTACTACTTCGTGGCGACCAACGAGGGCGCTTCGAACGTGGCAACCGAGATGCTGCAGGACTACTACAAGGTGACCGGTAACCCGGTACTGCTGCCCGAGTACGGGTTCTACCTTGGTCATCTTAATGCCTATAACCGTGATGGCTGGTCAACGACCTCGGGTCAAAAGAAGTGGGAGACCAAGGGCAGCAAGTCCTCGAGCGAGAAGGGCGACGTTAAGTACGAGTCTGGCATGTCGACGGGCTACAAGCTCGACGGCACACTTGCGGCCGAGACGCTCAACGGTGAGGGCCCTACGGTTGATACCGAGAACATGAAAGCGACCGATTTCGACCGCCAGTTCTCTGCTCGTCAGGTTATCGATGACTACGAGGACAACGACATGCCGCTCGGCTGGTTCCTGCCGAACGACGGTTACGGCGCCGGCTATGGCCAGAACGGTTACTACAAGACCGGCGGCGTCAACTCCGACGGAGCGAGCTCGGCCGACCGTCTTAACGCTGTGCGTGCCAATGTCGACAACCTTAAGAAGTTCACCGAGTATGCCAACTCCAAGGGTGTGAGCACGGGCTTGTGGACCCAGTCCAACCTTGAGCCCGACAGCAACCCTGAGACCCCGTGGCATCTGCTTCGCGACTTCGACGCCGAGGTCAAGACGGGAGGCATCACTACCCTTAAGACCGACGTTGCCTGGGTTGGATCTGGCTACTCCTTTGGTCTCAATGGCATCAAGACAGCTTATGACACGGTGACGACCGGCGCTAACAAGCGCCCCAACATCATCACGCTCGATGGTTGGGCCGGCACGCAGCGCTTTGGTGGCATTTGGACCGGCGACCAGTATGGCGGTAACTGGGAGTACATTCGCTTCCATATCCCCACGTATATCGGTCAGAGTCTTTCGGGCAACCCCAACATCGGCTCCGACATGGATGGCATCTTTGGCGGCGACCCCATCATCTCTGCGCGTGACTACCAGTGGAAGACGTTCACGCCCTCTATGCTTGACATGGACGGTTGGGGCACCTACCGTAAATCGCCCATGACGCACGGCGATCCCTACACAGGCATCTCGCGCTTCTACCTCAAGCTCAAGGCGCAGCTCATGCCCTATATCTACACGAGCGCGGCCTCGGCGGCCAACATCGACACGGGTAACGGCGATGCCGGCCTGCCCATGATCCGCGCCATGCTGCTTTCCGACAACTCCGAGTACGCCGCAAGCACTTCGACGCAGTACCAGTATATGTTCGGTGAGAACTTCCTAGTGGCACCGGTGTATCAGGATACCCAGGCAGACGAGAACGGCAACGACATTCGCAATGGGATTTACCTCCCCAACTACGGCACCGACGAGAATCCCACCATCTGGATCGATTACTTCTCGGGTAAGCAGTATCGCGGCGGCCAGGTTCTCAACAACTACGAGGCTCCGCTTTGGAAGCTGCCGCTGTTTGTGAAGGCCAACGCTATCGTGCCGATGTACGCCGAGAACAACAACCCCGAGGCCGTGAGCGACACCAACACCAAGGGTACCGACCGCAGCCAGCGTATCGTCGAGTTCTTCGCCACCGAGGGCGACGGCACCTTTACGCAGTACGAGGACGACGGCTCCTCCATCGAGAACAACACGACTGAGGACGATTCCTACGGCACGATCGACAATATCTCCTACGGTGAGCATGTGAGCACCGTCTACAGCTCCAAGGCCGCAGGCGGCACCGCGACCTTTACCGCCGAGGCCTCGCAGGGCGGCTACAACGGCTACGACTCCAACCGCACCACGACCTTCGTGGCCAATGTGTCCGCCAAGCCCACGAGCGTTGTCGCCAAGAACGGCGGATCCGCACTCAACGTGGTTGAGGTCGACTCGCAGGAGACCTTTGACGCCGCGACCCCCGAGGCCGGCCAGGCGGTCTACTTCTACAGCGAGACCCCCAACCTCAACCACTACGGCAGCGATGCGGACGGCACCGAGGCCGAGCAGGGCGAGAGCTTCAACAACACCAAGATCACCACGAACCCCAAGGTCTACGTCAAGTTCGCGAAGACCGATGTTGCTGCAGCGGCGCAGACGCTTGAGCTGGGCGGTTTCGTGAACGCCGACGCCACGCTCACAGCCGATCGCCTCAACGAGAACCTCTCCGCACCCACGAACCTTGCTGCCCCCGAGGACGCCACGACCCCAACGAGCATCAAGCTCACCTGGGGAAAGGTCGATGGTGCTACCTCCTACGACCTTAAGGTCGACGGCACTGTGTTTGCCGTGGGTGATGCGGCCGAGTTCACGCACACCGACCTCGCCTACAATAGCAAGCACACCTACCAGATTCGTTCGCGCAACGCCGAAGGTTACTCCGCCTGGAGCGATGTGCTCGAGGCGAACTCCGCACTCGATCCGTGGCGGAACGTCCCCGACGCCGAGGAAATCACCTGGGAGGGCTCACTTTACGGCAGCCATAAGGCCGAGCTCGCCTTCGACCATGAGTTCCAGTCGGGCGACGGCGGTTTCCACTCCGGTGGCAACGATCTGGGCAAGGCGCTTACCGTTGACTATGGACGCGCTTACAAGCTCGATAAGCTCGAGTACTATCCGCGCGATGACGCCGGCAACGGCACCGTGACCAAGATGCGTGTTGAGACGAGTCTCGATGGCGTCCACTGGACGAGCCAGGAGGTCGATTGGGCACGTTCCGCTGATTGTAAGACGGTAGCGTTTGACGGCACCGTGGCCGCCCGTTACGTGCGCATGACACCGCTCGCCTCGGTCGGCAATTTCTTCTCCGCGTCCGAGATTGCCATCTACAAGACCGACGGCACGGATGGCTTCGCCGTGGGCTCCAACCTCAACAAGGCCACGATCTCCGACGGAGACTACTCCAACATGAAGAACTATCTGGGCCTCGAGAATCGCGAGCCCGATACCCCGACGTTCGGTTCGCAGATCCGCGACCACTTCGCCGACCTCAACGATAACGGCGTTTACGACGTCTACGATTACTCGTTCACCATGGCGGGTCTTGACGGCGGCACTAAACAAAAGGGCAAGGTCGCAGGTTCGCTCGCGGTGATTCCGAGCAAGACCGAGGTCGAGGCCGGTGATGAGATCACCGTTGATGTCTATGCGGCCGACGCCAAGAACGTCAACGCCCTGGGCGCCCTCGTCAACTTCAAGAGCGACCAGTTCGAGTTTGTGTCCGAGAGCATCGCGCAGGACGGCTCGACTGCCGGCATGGAGAACCTGTCTCGCGAGAAGGTCCAGTTCGTGGACGGAACGCAGACTATCAATCTCGCCTTTGCCAACCGCGGCGATGGCAAGCTCTACAACGGTACCGGCGCGGTGGCGAGTTTCAAGCTCAAGGCCAAGACCGCCGGAAAGGTCGAACTGCCCTCGACATCTTGGCTTATCGGCCCGGCATGCGACGCACTTGAGTTTGCGAGCGACGGCACGGTGACGATGCCGGACGTTCCTCAGCCAACGGTCGCCGAGTACGCCCAGGATGCCTTCAACATCACGATGACCAACGATGAGCTCACGACCGACGACGGGACCAACGTCGAGAAACTTATCCAGCAGAAAAGCTATAACGCGCTGTTCGATAATAACGAGGGCGACAACGGCTTTGAGTTCCTGTGGAACTGGAGTGGCAACTGGGACAGCGAGGGTAAGCTACCGAGTTACGTGAAGCTTCCCACCACGATGACATTCGCATTTAAGACGCCGTCGAAACTCGATAGCGTCGAGGTCGTTAACCGCAACGGCGGCAACGGAACCGTACAGAAGATCAAGGCCGTCGTGACGTTCGAGGATGGCTCGATCCAAGAGTTCGCGGGCGGGGAGTACGATTCCTTCCTGGCTCGCTACGCCTTTGACCTCTCTGCCGAGAACAAGGGCAAGAAGGCGACCAAGGTCGAGGTCACGCCGCTTGAGGCATCGGGTGACCAGATGCTCACACTGCGTGAGGTCAACTTCAACTACACGCAGGGTGTCGAGGCCATCGAGGGTGTCGAGCTAGGCAAGAACCAGACCGAGTTCTTTGAAGGCGACATTACGCCCGTCGACGCCAAGGCTACGCCTGAGAGCGCTGGCTACCCCTATGTGACGGTCGAGAGCTCCGACCCCTCTGTGGTAAGCGTCTCCGCTGTTCAGGCTGGCGATAGCGTGAGCTACTACCTGCGTGCCAACAAGGCCGGCAAGGCAAAGATCACGGTGGCGTCGGTACTCGACCCCTCCAAGACCGCATCCTATGAGGTCGAGGTCAAGGCTGGTGTCGATACCTCTGCGCTCGTGGCAGCGCTTTCCAAGGCCGCGGGCTACAGCGAGTCCGTCTACACCAAGGATTCCTATGCAGCTCTCACCACTGCGGTCGAGGCGGCTCGGAAGCTCCTCGACAGCGGCCAGGGCAGCTATAGCAAGAAGGATGTCGCAGACGCCACTGCCAAGATCGAGAAGGCAATCGACGGCCTCAAGATGCGCCCTGTCGATGAGAAGATCCTCATCAACACGCCCGAGAACCGCAAGAACGTCAAGGTGGCCGACTTCTCGAGTGAGGCCGACTACGAGGGCAGCAACGCCGTCAACGCTCTCGACGGCGACGAGCGGACGCTTTGGCACAGCGACTGGGCCCATGGAACCGGTATGCCCCAGTATCTGAGTGTCGACCTGGGCCGCGACTACGATCTCACCGACGTTACATTCCTGCCGCGCCAGGACGGCGGCACTAACGGCGATATCTTCGAGGCCGAGATACTGGTCTCCGACACTGCCGACGGTTATGAGATGGGCACCGCCGCGTCGATGGGTACGTTCGCCTTCGACAACGACGGCCGCGTGCTCACCGACCGTGGCGACTGGAAGCAGATGAGCTTTGGCGCCGCGCGCGGTCGCTACGTGACCGTCAAGGTGATTCACGCCGGCGGTGGCGACGTTGATGCCTACTGCAGCATGGCGGAGCTCAAGTTCTACGGTACGGCCGTCCCCGATCCGGTGGCGAAGGATGATCTCGCTACCGCGATCGAAAAGGTTGATGCCGAGGTTGCTGCCGGCGACCTCAAGGCCGGTGACTACACCGAGGCCTCCTGGACGGCGCTCGAGAACGCCCTGGCGAGCGCCCGCGCCATCTTGAGCGACGAGAACGCCACGCAGGACGAGGTCGACCAGGCGCTCAGGGCGCTCGAGAGCGCCCGCGGCGCGCTCGAGAAGACCCCGGTGGTCCCGGTCGAGAATCCGACTAAGAAGCAGCTCAAGGCCCTGGTCAAGCAGGCGAAGGAGACTGACACCAGGGGCAAGACGGACGAGTCTGTCAAGGCCCTGACGGATGCCATTACCTACGCCGAGGACGTCTTGGGTGATGAGAATGCTTCCGACACCCAGCTCCAGGCGGCCTATGACCAGCTCAAGCTGGCCATTGAGAGCCTCAGGGATGCCGACTCCGGCAACCAGGGCGGCTCGGGCAACCAGGGTTCCGGCAATGGCTCGAACGGCGGCAACCAGGCGGGCAAGCCCGCAGGCGACAAGGCCCAGGGCAGCAAGAAGAACGGTTCGGCGATCCCCAATACCGGCGACCAGACGGCGGCGACCGTCGTGACCGTCGGTGGTCTCGGCGCCATCATCGCCGCGATCGGCGCTTTCTTCCATCGTCGCAGCAAGGCCAAGTAGCCCCAGCAACAGCTAAGCAAGCGTGCCCGCCGTCCCACCCAAGGACGGTGGGCATGCTTTTTGAATGTAGGCGGAAAGCTCCGACCCTTCGGCCTTAATCTCGCAAAGCATTCCGTCTCTCACCGAACACATCGGCATCGGTGGCTATACTTGAATTATTTGCAGTTAAGGGTCGCGGATTCGCTGCGTCACCGCTCTCAACAGGAGGTCTATGTTTATGGCAGATCAGAAGCCGGTTGTCGGGATCATCATGGGTTCCAAGTCCGATCTGGGCGTTATGGAAGGCTGCACCGCCGAGCTCGAGGCACTGGGTGTGCCCTATGAGCTCGTCATTGCGAGCGCGCACCGCACGCCGGCGAAGGTCCACGACTGGGCTTCGACTGCCGCCGATCGCGGTATCAAAGTGATTATCGCCGCCGCCGGCAAGGCCGCTCACTTGGGTGGTGTCGTGGCTGCCTTTACGCCGCTGCCGGTTATCGGCGTGCCTATGAAGACGAGTGACCTGGGCGGTATGGATTCGCTGCTGTCGATGGTGCAGATGCCTTCGGGCGTGCCCGTGGCCTGCGTTGCCATCAACGGTGCCAAGAACGCCGCCATCTATGCCACACAGATTCTGGGTGCTTGCGACCCCGAGTACCGCAAGGTTATCGAGAAGATGAAGCAGGAGATGGCTGACGCCTAAGCGTTCCGCCGTTTCACCGCAGTATAAGGAGAGCCATGTCCGATTATCAGGGAAAACGATTCAAGGCTTCTCAGATTCCCGATCCGTCGAAGCCGGGTGCTGCCCGTGCGGCACAGCAGGGTCGGACATCCTCTCCTCAGCAGCCGCGCGCGCCGCGCCCCGTGACACCGGCGACGCATCGTCGACAGGACGCGCCGGCCGCATATCGTCCTTCGTCTTATAGCTCCGCTAAGAAGCCGCCCCGGTCTTCATCGCATGCCGCGCCGTCGGATCGCACCGAGCCGCCGCGCAAAAAGCGCCACTCCATTATTCCCATTCTGCTCATCATCATCGGTATCGGTCTGATTGTCGCCGCCGCCGCTATTTTTATTAATGCCCAGATTGGCTATAAGCAGGCGAGCGATTCGTATCAGAAAATCGAGAAGCAATATGTAAGCGATAAGGACGCCAGCGGCGTGCCGATTATCGACTTTGATGCGCTTGCTCAGACGAACCCCGAGATTGTGGGTTGGATTTACGTGCCGGGAACCAACATCAACTATCCCGTGGTGCAGACCAACAACAACTCCAAATACCTCAACACGCTGTTCGATGGCACGTCTAACGCCTCGGGTGCCATCTTCTTGGATAGCGATGACACCGCGCCGGGAATGGTCGACCAGCAGACCACGATCTACGGCCACCATATGAACGATGGGTCGATGTTCAACGTGATTTCGGATACGACTGACCAGGCAACGTTCGATAGCATTGAATATGTGTACTACATCACGCGCGATGCGACGTATAAGTTGCGTCCGCTGGCGACCAAGGTGGTCGAGGACACGTATGCCAAGGCGCGCACGACCAATTTTGAGGGCGACGACGGACTCAAGAACTACCTGTCCGAGATGCTCGACGGCGCTTCTGCCGTGGCGAGTGATGCCACCGATCGTGCCGCTTCGGCAACTAAGGTTGTAACGCTTGTGACCTGTCGTTCGCTGTCGCTGAGCAACACACGCGCCGTCATGGTGCTCACGCCGGTCGAGGAATAAGTTGTTCGAGAGTAGCTAAAAAGGCCCCGTCCCAAATTGGCTACTCGACGACGGTAAGGGAGAAATGATGCTCGAGAGTGGCAAATTGATGCCTTCGATTGATGCTTGGCTGCGCGAGGCCAAGGCCGATGCTTCGGCGGCAGGCTGTGGGATGTATCTGACGCATAACGGTGTGGTGCGCGCGACGCCCAAGGCTGAGGTGCGCGGAGTCGAGACCGATGGCGTGGCGCCTGGGCATAAGGTGGGCGGCATGGTGTTTGGCTTCGATGCTCAGAAGGTGCAGGCTGCTATCGAGGCGACGCGTGCGATGCCGGGTATCGGCTATGTGCGTGTGTGGCTGGCAAGCGGCGAGCTTGCCGTAGGTGACGACATCATGCTCGTGCTCATCGGCGGGGACATTCGCCCGCACGTGGTCGATGCGCTGCAGGCGCTCGTTGGCACCATTAAGAACGAATGCGTGAGTGAGGTCGAGCGCGAGGCGTAGAGGCTTGCGTCGATAGAAGGATCGTTTATAAAAATGCCCACCGGTACGTGTGATACCGGCGGGCATTTTGCGTTTTGGGCGCGGTGGGCGCTACACGCGCGTCGCATCCTTGGGGCTCATGGTCATGCTCTGGAAGCGGTTTTCCATGTACTCGTTATCGAAGTGCTCTCCGTAGAACTGTGCGACGGGAATGTCCGGCTCCGTGTCGTTAACGCGCTGGTACCAGTAGTCGAGCGACTGCAGCGTCATGACGCCGTCGACCAGCATGATAACGGTAAAGATGACGGTGGCCGAGTAGCGGCTCTTCCAGGGGATCTTGTTGATAAGCTTAAGCAGCCTCGGCAGCAGCAGCTTGATCCAGATGAGGCCGCCCAGGCCCCACAGGCAGGCGAAGCCCGTGCAGGTGCGTCCGCCCGTGAGGACCACGAGCGGATCGGGCAAACTGAACAGCGTTATGTGCGAGTAGCTCCACGAGACCACGCCAAACGCGGTCTGCATAAACCAGCCCACGAACACCTCAAAGCTGGCGCCGAGCAGGGCGCTCACCAGGAAAATGATGATGGGGTTCTTTTTGTAGAAGCGGTTAAGCACCATGGTCATGAGCACGGCGCCAAATCCGTAGATGGGGCTGAAGGGGCCAAACAGCATGCCGGCGCGGTTCTGATAGACGCCCGGGTCGTCGACCGTCATGTGCCAGATGTCCTCGGCGATCAGGCCGAGTATGCAGCAGACAAAGAACACCCAGAACAGGTTGAAGTAGTTGAGCTTGATGTAGCCCTCGCCGGTTTCATCGCGGCCGAGCATGCCCTCGGCGGCGGCGTCGCGGTCGAGCATCTCCTGCAGGCGGCGCTGCAGTTCGCGCTCCTGACGCAGCGTGGGGTCGACGGTTGCCGAAAGTGCAACAAGGATGCCGAGCTGGATCGCGGGACGCAGCAGGAAGGGCCCGATGCCCTGGAGCATCACGTCGACCAAAAGCTCGACGACGGTGAATGCAATAAGGATGTAGGACAGGCGGGCGGCGTTGCGGCGCTGGTTTTTGATAAGGTCCAGGCCAAAGATGATTAGGATGACGGCACTTGCCGCAGAGAGCATGATGCCGGCGACGATAAGGCCGACTGCGACGAGCGTGTTGTCGCCGAGCTTTTCGGTGGCGTTGCCGTTAACAAGTGCCGTGATGACCTGCCACATAAAGGCAGCGACCGACGGGAGCGTGCCCACGCCGGAAAGGATGCACAGGACGGCGTACACCTTAATGATGAGGGGAATCTTCTTGACCTCTGTGGCGCTGGGGACGCTGGGGTCGAGTTCGTTTCGATCCATACAGAACCTTTCTCGCTTTGTTGTAGGTTATAAGGATACGCCGCCGACCTGCCAAAAGACAGGACGAACGTCCCAATTGCAACTTTGTAATCCCCAACGGTGGACGCGGCGGCCATCTGGGGGGCGCGGGCGCTTGCACTGGACAGACCGATAAAATGTTTGGCAACAAAACTGATTATTAGCTCGGTGGGCTTTTAAAAAGCGCTGTTCATGCGCGGGAGTGCTTGTCTTGCCGTGCGTATAATAGGGCAGGTAACGCCAAAAATACGAGGCTCTGAGGGGATACCATGTCTCAAGAAACCATCCGCGCGGCCGAGCGTGCCGCGGGACAGGTGAACACCATGTCGACGTATGATCCGGACTCCGACCAGCTGCATGAGGAATGTGGCATTTTCGGCGTATGGGCGCCCGATCGCGACGTGGCTCGACTGACGTACTTTGGCCTGCGTGCGCTGCAGCACCGTGGCCAGGAATCGGCTGGAATCGCCGTGGGTGACGGCGGCACGGTTATGGTCCGCAAAGATCTGGGCCTGCTCGACCGCGTGTTCTCCAACGCCGACCTGTCGACGCTCTCCGGCCAGCTGGCCGTGGGTCATGTGCGCTACGGCACTGCCGGCGCCAAGAGCTGGGAAGCCTCTCAGCCGCACCTCTCTACCATCAATAGCGTCATTATCGCGCTCGCGCACAACGGCACCCTCGTCAACACCGACGAGCTGCGCCGTCAGCTGATCGAGCTGGGCGTGCCGTTCCTCTCCAATTCGGATTCCGAGGTCGCGACCAAACTTATCGGCTACTTTACTCAGCGTACGGGCCACCTGCGCGAGGGCATTCGCAAGACCATGGAGCTCGTGCGCGGCGGCTACGCCATGACGCTCATCAACGAGCAGGCGCTCTATGCCTTCCGTGACCCGCACGGCATCCGCCCGCTCGTGCTGGGCAAGCTGGTGGACGAGGGCCTGGACCAGGCCGATGCCGCATCCGTTTCGCAGTTGCCCTCGCAGGACGGCGCCGCGACGGTTGACGCCACCACCCATGTCACCCGCGCCGGCGGCTGGGTCGTCGCCTCCGAGACTTGTGCGCTCGACATTGTGGGCGCCGAGTACGTGCGCGACGTCCGCCCTGGCGAGATTTTGCGCATCAGCGCCGAGGGCCTGGTATCCGAGCAGGGCGTGCCCGCTGCCAAAGAGCCCGCTAACTGCATCTTTGAGCAGGTCTACTTTGCCCGCCCCGACTCCATCATGAACGGCAAGAGCGTCTATGCCTGCCGTTACGACATGGGCCGCCAGCTGGCACACGAGGAGCCCGTCGAGGCCGACCTGGTCATCGGCGTGCCCGACTCCGGCCTGCCGCCCGCGGAGGGCTATTCGCACGAGAGTGGCATTCCCTTTGGTGAGGGCCTCATCAAGAACCGTTACGTGGGCCGCACGTTTATTGAGCCCACGCAGGAGCTGCGCGCCATGGGCGTGCGCATGAAGCTTAACCCGCTGCGCGACAACATCGAGGGCAAGCGCCTGGTCGTGATCGATGACTCCATCGTGCGCGGCACCACCATGGTGCAGCTCGTCAAGATGCTGCGCAACGCCGGCGCCAAGGAGATTCATATTCGCATCAACTCGCCCGAGGTCATCTGGCCGTGCTTCTACGGTATCGATACCGACGTGCAGTCGCAGCTCATCAGCGCCAACAAGACGGTCGATGAGATCTGCGAGTACATTGGCGCCGATTCGTTGGCCTTCCTTTCGGTCGAGGGCCTGCTGAAGGTCATGCCCAAGGGCGGCTACTGCGACGCGTGCTTTACCGGCCGCTATCCCGTGGCGATTCCCGAGAGCTTTGGCCGCGATAAGTTCATGGAGGGCTTTAAGCCCCGCAACCTGGACAAGCCGCTGCACTTTGACGACGACGCCGTGGTCGAGAAATATGTCGACCGCAGCTGGGAAGAGGAGCACGGCGAGGCCTAAAACCTGCCATGTAGGGACAGGTTTATTTTGGTAGGTTTTACCTGCTGTTTTGTTGATATGACGGCGCGTGCTGTTATGGCGCGCGCCGAAATGGCGCAACTATGAGCACCGTTTGGCGCCTGCTCGTCAGACGGTAGTGGGAGAGGAAGGCTCAGATGAGCGACAGCAAGCATGTGACGTACGAGGACGCCGGCGTCGATACCGCCGAGGGCGGCCGCGCCGTCGACGCTATTAAGCAGATGGTCAAGGACACCAACCGCCCCGAGGTCATCGGCGGCATCGGTGGCTTTGGCGGCCTGTTCTCGGCCGCCGCGCTTAAGGATATGGAAGACCCGATCCTGATTAGCGGCACCGACGGCGTGGGCACCAAGCTCGTGCTCGCCCAGATCATGGACCGTCACGAGACGGTGGGCCAGGACCTGGTCGCCATGTGCGTCAACGACATTTTGGCTTCGGGCGCCGAGCCGCTGTTCTTCCTGGATTACGTTGCCATCGGTCACATTGAGGCCGAGCACATGGCAAAGATCATCAAGGGTGTGGCCGACGGCTGCAAGCTCGCGGGCTGCGCGCTCGTGGGCGGCGAGATGGCCGAGCACCCCGGCGTCATGGCTCCGGCCGATTACGACCTCGCCGGCTTTACCGTGGGTGTTGTCGATCGTCCCAAGATGCTCGACCCCGCGAACGTTCGCCCCGGCGATGTGATCCTGGGTCTGCCTTCCACCGGCGTGCACTCCAACGGCTACTCGCTCGTGCGCAAGGTCATCGGCGTCGACGGCATCAAGCCGGGCACGCCCGAGGCCGCCGCTAAGGCCGAGGAACTGAGCCGTCCGCTCGAGGAGCTCGACGGTGCTTCGCTGGCCGATGCTCTGCTGGCCCCTACGCGCATCTACGTCAAGCCGATTCTGGAGCTGCTGCGCGGCGGCGCTTCGGTGCACGCCATTGCTCACATCACTGGTGGCGGCATTACCGAGAACCTCAACCGCGCGCTCGCCGACGATGTCGATGCCGTGGTCACCCGCAGCGGCGCCGAGATGGGCTGGGACGTTCCGCCCGTCATTACTTACGTGTCGCGTCAGGCCGAGCTCGCGCCCAACGAGGCATGCAAGACCTTCAACATGGGCGTCGGCCTGTGCCTGATCGTTGCCCCCGAGGACGAGGCTGCCGTGACCGAGGCTCTGGTCGCGCTGGGCGAGAAGCCGTTCCGCGTGGGCGAGTGCGTCGAGGGTTCCGGTAAGGTCGTGTACTCCGATGAGCGCTAGCGAGCAGATGGCTGCTGCCGAGGGCCTGGGCTTTGTGCCCTACACCCGTCCGACCGGCACCGATACGGCCGAGCCGCTCAAGATCGGCGTGCTTATCAGCGGTTCGGGTACCAACCTGCAGGCGCTGATCGACCTGATCGCCGCCGGCAAGCTCAACGCCTCGATTGAGCTTGTGGTGTCGAGCCGTCCTTCGGCCAAGGGCCTACAGCGTGCCGAGCGCGCGGGCATCCAGACACTCACGCTGTCCAAGGATGTCTATGCCGACCCCATCGCCGCCGACGAGATCATCGCGCATGAGCTGCTCGAGCGCGGCTGCGAGTACGTGGTCATGGCCGGCTACATGCGCATGGTGCACACGCCGCTGCTGGCGGCGTTCCCCAATCGCGTGGTCAACCTGCATCCGGCGCTGCTGCCGAGCTTTACCGGTGCCCATGCGATTGACGATGCGTTTGCTCGCGGCGTCAAGGTGACCGGCGTGACCGTGCATTTTGCCAACGAGATTTACGACAACGGCCCCATCATCGCCCAGCGTGCGCTGGCTGTTGAGGAGGGCTGGGACGTCGTCACGCTCGAGGAGCACATCCACGCGATCGAGCACGTGCTGTACCCCGAGGTCGTGCAGATGCTCGCCGACGGGCGCGTCCACGTGCTGGAGAGCGGCAAGGTCGCAATTGATGCGCCCCGCGGCTAGCGGTGCACAGTACAATTTAGTTGAGTGGTCAGGGTGGTCATTGGCGCCAAGGCGCGTGTGACCACCTTTTGTTTTTGGTAGTCACCTGCGACGTTCTTAAACGACTAGTCATTCAAGAACGTCGCAGGTGACTAGGTGAGAGAGGTGAGCGCATGGCGGATAACGAAGCGCTGTTTATGCCTGAGCTGGTGTTTTTTGATTGGGAGTGTGCGACACCGGATGAGGTGTTTGCGCGCCTCGAGGGTGAGCTTGCTCCGCGCGGCTACATTGCCGAGGGTTGGCTCGACGCCGTCCGCACGCGCGAGGACGCCTATCCCACGGGTCTCGCTATGCCGGCGGCAAACATCGCCATTCCGCATACCGATTCGGGATTTGTGGCCAAGCCCTATATCGCGGTGATAAAGCCCGCCGCACCTGTGACGTTCAACGCGATGGCGGGCATGGGCGCCCCGGTGCCGGCGCAGATCGTCATCAATCTGGGCATCGCCGAGCCGGGCGGCCAGGTCGAGGCCCTGCAAGCGCTTATGAATATCTTTATGGATGCCGACGCTGCAGCCGATGTACTCGGCCAGACCACGCCCCAGGGCATGGTCGACGCCATCCGCCGCCACTTTTAAGGCCGGCACTGGGGGACTGTCCCTAACCGCCGGCAGAAAAGGAACGTCCCTAACTGTCAACTGCCAGACCTGTCCCCTTTGCACCAAAATGGTGCAGATTAACCCGTCTCCCATGCACCAGGTGTGTCGCGGGGGCTGCGTTGTGACACAATGGCGTTTGTTCGATTCGTGATGTGAAAGGCCAAACATGGCAAACAAGAAAAAGAACCCCGAGGTCGCGCCGACGCCCGAACAGCAGGCCCGCGCCGCCTCCAGCTCTCGCAAGAAGCAGCGCAAGACGTACGTGTCCAAGACCGTCAAGATTGTCCTGGTGGTCATCGGCGTGCTGGCGATGCTGCTCTCCGTCTCGGCCATGGCGTGCTCCGGCCTGATGTCGCAGACCGAAAGCGCCAGCTCGGGCTATAAGCTCACTGGTGGCGTGGCTGCCACCATCAACGGCACCAACCTCACCGAGGACACCGTGACCAAGCAGATCATGAGCATGCGCACGTCCTATGGTTATACCAAGGACAAGGATTGGGCGCAGTACCTGGTCAACAACGACCTTACGCCCAAGAAGTACCGCAAACAGCTCATCGATTCCTACGCGCAGCAGATTCTGCTTCAGCAGGCGCAGAAGGAAAACGGCGTGACGGTGTCGGACAAGGAGGTCGAGAAGGCTTGGAAGGACGCGTGCAAGAGCGCGGGCGGCGCCAAGACCTTTAAGAAGACGCTTAAGACTTACGGCTACACCGAGGACACCTATAAGAGCTCGCTCAAGGAGAGCCTGGCGCAGCAAAAGCTCAAGGAAGCCGTGGCGCCCACCAGCAAGCCCAAGGACAGCGAGATCGTCGATTGCATCAACGAGAACCTGTCGAAGTACAACGATGCCCGCCGCTCGTCGAACATCCTGATCAAGGTCGATTCCGACGCATCCGACGAGGACAAGGCTGCCGCCAAGGCCAAGGCGCAGGAGTGCCTGGACAAGATTAACTCCGGCGAGCTGAGCTTTGAGGACGCCGTGGAGCAGTATTCCGACGACACCGGCTCCAAGGAGAAGAAGGGCGATGTGGGTTGGGATAAGCTCACTACCTTCGTCGACAGCTACCAGGCGGCGCTCGAGGGGCTCAACAAGGGCGATGTGAGCGACGTCGTCGAGTCGACGTATGGTTACCACATCATCAAGTGCACCGACTACTTCCATGTCGATAATCAGGTCGATGATATCAAGCAGGTACCCAAGGACATCAAGAAGTATGTCTCCAACGTGGTGAAGACGCAGGCAGAGAGCACTGCGTACAGCGAGTGGCTGGAGCAGTACAAGAAGGACGCCGACATCACCGTTAACCCCATGCCCAAGGACGTGCCGTACAACGTCAGCCTGAAGGGCGTCACCAAGAGTTCGACCGACAATTCGTCGACGACTGAGTAATCATGGGGCAGCGCTTGTGTGAGTGCCGCCCGCACTATTGAGGAGGATTTGCAGATGACCAACGAAGAGCTGCAGAAGGAAATGATCGCCGCCATGAAGGCCAAGGATAAGGTTCGCCTGTCCATCATTCGCCAGGTCAAGGCCGAGGTGAAGAATATCGAGGTTAACGAGCGCCGCGACGTGACCGAGGAAGACGTCAACAGCATGATCAAGCGTCTGATTAAGCAGACGAGCGAGACGCTGGAGATGTCCATCAAGGCCGGTACCGACCAAGAGCGTACCGACAACCTGACCGAGCAGGTCAAGATTCTGGAGAGCCTGCTGCCCGCGCAGGTTTCGGGCGAGGAGCTCGAGGCACTGATCGAGCAGGTCATCGCCGAGCTGGGCGCTACTTCCAAGAAGCAGATGGGCCAGGTCATGGGAGCACTCGGCAAGGCCACCGGCGGCAACTTCGACAAGCCGGCCGCGGCAAAGATCGTCGGCGCAAAGCTTGCGTAATTTGTTACGCGGTTTTACCAAACCGCGTAACGGCTCGACGCTGCAAACCCGTACACACGGCAATCTGACGTTCAATTTCAAGGGCGCGACCATAAGGTCTGCGCCCTTTCATTTCACGTCACCTTGCTCGCGTGTACGGGTTTTCGCTGACTTATGCTCAACAAGGGCGGTTGGGCGCTCACTGGGGACAGACTTAAATGAGTGCCCAATGAGTGGGTGGAAGATTGCGGGTTCTTTACGGGAATGTAGTGTGGGCTGCGGAAACGTGGTTCTTTCCGTACAATAGTTCAACTCGTGTAAACGCAGGGAAGGGACATTCATGGCAGACATGATCGAGATCAAGCATCTCAACAAGTACTTTGGCGACCTGCATGTGCTCAAAGATATCAATCTCACCGTTAAGCGCGGCGAGAAGCTCGTAATGATCGGGCCTTCCGGTTCGGGTAAGTCGACGCTCATCCGTTGCGTCGATTATCTGGAGGAGCCCACGTCGGGCGAGGTCGTCATCGACGGTACGCCGCTCACCAAAAAGAATCACCTGGAGATGGCTCGCAAGTATAGTTCCATGGTGTTTCAGCAGTTCAACCTGTATCCCAACATGACGGTGCTGGGCAATCTGACGCTCGCGCCCATCAAGCTGCAAAAGAAGAGCAAGGAGGAGGCGACCGAGATTGCCATCGCCGCGCTCAAGCGCGTCGGCATGGCGCATAAGGCCGGCGAGTATCCGCAGAATCTCTCGGGTGGTCAGCAGCAGCGCATTGCCATCGCCCGTGCCCTGTGCACCAAACAGCCCATCATCTTGTTTGACGAGCCGACCTCGGCGCTCGACCCCGAGATGGTCCAGGAGGTTCTGGACGTTATGATTGAGCTTGCGCAGGAGGACATCACCATGATCTGCGTGACGCATGAGATGGGCTTTGCGCGCCAGGTGGCCGACCGCGTCATCTTTATGGAGGACGGCCGCATCCTGGAGGAGGGCACGCCCGAGCACTTCTTCGATAACCCCGAGAACCCGCGCTGCCGCGAGTTCCTGTCCAAGATTCTGCACTAGGCGCGGTGATGGACATGACGGATATGACGAGGGCGGCCGTGTCGCGCCGTCACTTTTTGCAGCTGGCGGGCGCCGGCATGCTCGCGCTGACGGGGACCGCGCTCACCGGTTGCGGCAACTCCACCAGCGGCGAGGGTTCCGACAAGGGATCCAAGCTTGCGGCCATCAAGTCGCGCGGCCATCTGAATGCCGGTGTCAAGAAAGATGTTCCCGGCTACGGCTATTACGACACCGCCAAAGGCCGCTTTGAGGGCATGGAAGTCGATTTGTGCTACCAGATCGCCGCCGCTGTCTTTGGCGTGAGCTACAAGGAAGCCCGTGCCCAGGAGCTTGTCGAGTTTACCGACGTAACGCCCAAGACACGCGGCCCGCTGATCGATAACGGCCAACTCGACGTGGTCGCGGCGACCTACACCATCACCGACGAGCGCAAGAAGAGCTGGGATTTCTCGACGCCGTACCGCACCGACTACGTGGGACTCATGGTCAAGAAGCGTTCGGGCTTTACCTCGATTGAGGACCTGGACGGCAAGGTCATCGGCGTGAGCCAGGGTGCCACCACGCAGGGCCTGATCGAGCAGATGATCAAGGACAACGGCTTTAGCTGCAAGCCCGAGTTTAGGGCCTTTAGCGGCTACCCCATCATCAAGAGCTCGCTCGACGCCGGCAATATCGACGTCTTTGCCATGGACCGCTCCACGCTGGCCGGTTACATGAACGAGACCGTTGAGCTGCTGCAGCCCGAGGTCAAGTTTGGCGAGCAGGGCTACGGCGTGGCGACCAAGAAGGGCTGCGACCTTTCGGCCGTGGTCGATCAGGTGATTTGCGACCGTCTGGCCGACGGCTGGCTCGACCAAGAGGTCAAGACCTGGGGTCTTGTATAGGCGCATCGTCCAAGGAAGGAATCAAATGCTCGAAGGATTATTTGACGCCGACCGTTGGTCGACGACATTTCAAAACATGGGGCCCTTCTGGGAGGGCTTTGGCGTGACGCTACAGGTGGTTGTTGCCGGTCTGCTGCTGTCGCTGGTGCTGGGCACGCTGCTGGGTGTGTTCTCTACCACCCGTTCGCGCGTGCTGCGCGCCATAAGCCGCGTGTACGTGGAGTTTTACCAGAACACCCCGTTGCCCGTGCAGGTGCTCTTTATGTACATGGCTGGTCCGCAGTTTTTGCAGGCCATAACCGGTGCCGACCAGCCGGTGCGCATCGCGCCGTTCGTGCTGGGCTTCTTGGGCGTGGGCCTGTATCACGCGGCCTACATCTCGGAGGTTATCCGCACCGGTATCGAGGCGGTTCCGCGCGGTCAGATGGAGGCGGCGCAGAGCCAGGGCTTCACCCGTGCGCAGGCGTACTGGTACATCGTGCTGCCCCAGACATTCAAGATCATTCTGCCGCCGCTGTGCAACCAGGCACTCAACCTAGTCAAGAACACGTCGGTGCTGGCGCTTGTGGCCGGCGGCGACCTTATGTACCGTTCCGACAACTTTGTGAGTCTGTACGGTTACCTGCAGGGATACATCGTCTGCTGCCTTATGTACTTCATCATCTGCTTTCCGCTCGCCATGCTGGTGCAGTGGCTCGAGCGCCGCTCCAAGGAGCGTCCGCGCGGCGTGAGCCTCGCCGAGCTGGGGCTCGACAACGTAGAGGAGGCCTAGCGCATGGAAATCTTCAACGCGACCAACCTGCTCTACATTTGGGGCGGCTTTGTTAAGACGATCGAGATCTCGGCGCTGTCGATCTTTTTCTCGCTCATCTTTGGCACGGTGCTGGCGCTTGTTAAAAGCTATGCGCCCCGCCCGTTCCGTATTTTGGTGAGCGCCTATATCGAGCTGTTCCGTTGCACGCCGAACCTGCTGTGGATCCTGTTTATCTACTTTACAGTGCAGGGTTTGGACATCGTGATCTCGACCATCGCCTTTACGCTGTTTACCAGCGCTGTTATGGCCGAGATTGTGCGCGGCGGCCTCAACTCGATTCCGCGCGGCCAGTTTGAGGCAGCGCAGAGCCAAGGCTTCGGCTTTTTTGCCACCATGCGCTACATCATTCTGCCGCAGACGTTTAAGACAATCATCCCGGCGCTGTTTAGCCAGTGCACGACCGTCATTAAGGACAGCTCGTATCTTTCGGGCATTAACGTGGCCGAGCTCATGTACACGGCAAACGTCGTGATGGCCCATGCGATCGATCTGTCGCAGGTGCTTATGCTCTACGGCCTGGTGTTTGCGATGTACTTTGTGCTCAACTTTGGTATCTCGCTGCTGGTCCGAGCTTACCAACGCCGCATCGTAGCCGCATAGCCTGGCTTTCCCTGGCACCCAACCTTGGCCTTCAAACCGTCGCTCGCGTACCAAAGTACGCGTCGCTCCTCTTTCAGGCCAATCTTGGGCACCAGGAAAACCCAGGTACGGTATCGTGGGAATAAGAGAAAAACAGCCCTTTTCTCATTTGTTAGAAAGGAATCGCGATGAGCGATCTGGAGAACAAGAAGAGTCCTGTGGTCATTACCATCGCGCGCGACTTTGGTGCCGAGGGCCACGAGATCGGACGCATCCTCGCCAACGAGTTGGGGATTCCGCTGTACGACAACGAACTGCTGGTGCGTGCGTCGCTGCGTGCGGGCGAGTCGCTCGACAAGATGGCCGCCTACGACGAGCGCCTGGCCGTGGAGAACATGGCGTTTTTGCCCGACCGCTACGACGCCCGTTCGTACTCGGACAAGCTGTTCCAAAAGATGAGCCAGGTGATTTTGGACCTGGGTGAGACCGAGAGCTGCATTATCGAAGGCCGCCTGTCCGATTACCTGCTTCGCAACAACCCCAATCACATTGCCGTGTTGGTGACAGCGCCCTTTGAGGACCGCGTCGAAATCGTGCGCAAGAAGCGTGGCCTTAACAAAAAGAAGGGCGCCAAGCTGGTCAAACAGCAGCAGAAGGCGCGCGAGGCGTTCTATAAGCGCTACAGTGCCGGCAAGTGGAAGATGACGAGCGGTAAAGACATCGTCGTCAACCGCGCCAAGTTGGGCCGCGAAGGCTGCAAGGACGTCATCGCCGCAGCTTACCGCTACAAAGTCGCCCAGCTCGAAGCTTAACCGACCAAAACCGCCACAAAGGGCAGGCACCTTTGTGGTGGTTTTTGTTTTAGGCCGAGGGGAAGGCCTTGGTGAGACCGGCGCGCGTTTGCGTGTCGGTCTTTTGGTAGATAGAGCTCAGGTGGCGCTGTACCATGCGCATCGAGATACCGAGCTCCTCGGCGACCTGTTTAAGTGGACGTTCGTCCCGGGTAACGGCTATGAGCACGTCAACTTCGCGCGGGGTGAGAGCGTGGTTGGCGATGAAGGCCTGACGCTGCTCCTCGACGGTGGGCGCGGCGAGCGCTTCCTCGGCAAGCTGTTGATGTTTGCGCTCCTGCTCGGTTTGGGGCAGGCGGAACAAGCCGGCTGCCACGAATGCCACACAGGCGGCGACGAGCAAAACGAGCGCACCGATCATGATGAGGGCAACGTTGCCCGAGGTCACGAGGGCAAGCGAGATGCCCGCTGTAGTGAATGCGCATGCATTGTTGGCGGCGCGGCCCATGCCGGCCCAAAGGGCGGGTGCATGCATGCGCGGTGCCATCTGTGTAAAGGTGGCGGTGAAGAACGTGACGAAAAAGCCCGAGCTCAGGTAAAAGACGACAAGGCCCAGGCTGGGATCGGCGCCGGCCTCCACGGCCAGGATGGAAATGGTCGAGAGCACGGCGATGCCGAGCATGACAAGTCCCATGTAGCGGCGCTCGGCAAGATCAAAGATAAGACCGGCGGCAAGGCCGCTCGCCGCCAAAAAGAGGCGCGGCCAGGCTTGTACGGCGATGGTGCCGTGGGCATTGGAGAGCGTGACCACGTTGTCCAGGGTCGAGAACAAGCAGGCAAGAATCATGACGAGCGCGATGCTCCAGCATGCCTGTTTGGCGAGGGCGTGAGAGGGCTCAACAAAGGGATTGATGGCGGGGTTCGCGGCTGTGTCTGTGTTTTGAGGAGCAGCGCTGAGGGCAGAGATGGCGATCGTCGCTGTGCCGAGAACGATAAGCTCTGCGATACCGCCGCAATTGAGCAGGTTGACGGCGAACTGCATCAGGATGCCCGCGGCATAGGCCGCTCCCGCGCCGGTGGCGAGTTTGGGGTCATCCCGGAATGCCAACGAAAAGGCGTGGTGAGCAGCGGCGCCTAACAGTCCGAGTCCAAAGAATGCGATGCAGCCCAGGATCTCGAGGGCAAGTGGAGCCGTAGGGGACTGGATTTGGGTCAATCCCAGGATGGCGATGGGAACAGCGGCGTTGGCGGCTGCCAATGAGTGGCCTTTGCGCTGTGCGAGCCCGAGCAGCGGCGCGTATCCGATAAAGCCGAGTACACTCGCGCCCAGAATAAAGCCCTGTGCGATCACAACGCGTTCGGCACCGGCGAGCAGCCCGACGTTGACGTCGAAGCGAAACTCGGCGGCAAGGAAGGCGAAGGTGAAGAGCGCGAGTGCCAGAAGCGCGTTGATTTTAGGCTTGCTCAGGTTCAAGGACGGTCCTTTGGATGGACGAACGATTGTGTCCTCGATTGTAGCGTTCCCGGGACGCGTGTGGCGATGGCGAAATCATATTGAATTAAACCGCAGGTAGATGCCTAGGTTCGCATCTACGAACCTAGGCGTACGGAGTCATTTGACACATCTTGGTGGTACAGGACCACCACAAAGGGGACAGGCACCTTTGTGGTGGTATGCCCCTACGACCAAGGAGGCCGTTATGTGCGTAAGCCACTTTGGAAAGCAAACCCAGCGCGAGCGTACCTGCTCGCTGGTTCACGGTACCTGGCGTTGTGTGGGTGCCAAAATAGCTTGCGCCGGCGCGTGCGCGCTTATGGTCGGTCAGCTGCTGCTGCCGAGTGTGGCGCTGGCGACGGAATGCGCCGATCCCGCCGCTGGGACGGATGAGGTTGCCTCAGCTCCGGTGACGCCGACGGTTGCGGGGGATACGGCTGCAACGATCGCACCAGCTGCTTCGGCCGCGCCTGCAACCGATGCTGCTCCGGCGGCGCAAGCCACCGTTGAGCCTCAGCAGACGGTCCCGACTGGCGCCACCGATGAATCCAACGATGCGGCACCCGCTGAGCAAAATACTCCCAGCGACAACGCCGCCACGCCGGCGAATGACGCCATCATGCCCTGCGGTGTGACCGATGTTGTTGGCGGCAGCGGCGTTAGGGTCAATATTACGGTGCGGAACAATTACACCGACATCAAGAAAGAAGAAACGATTGAGTATGTGGAGGGGATTGCCCTTGTAGATGGAGACCAGTCTGCTCTCGATGGTAGCGCTTTGACTTTTATCGGCCTGGGGGACTTGATCGTCCATGCGGCGTATGACAGTGCGAGCAATAAAACAACGCTTACCCTGGATATCAGCAAGATTCAGAGACAGAAGGAGGAGCAGAAGTACTTTACGGAGTACAAGGAGAATAAGTCCAAGATGACGACCACCTATGATGGATCCAAGCTTACGTATACGGGTACAGAGCCCGGGAATATCATCATCGGTGATCCGGACGACGCCTTTAAAGGAGACACCGAGGCGACCGGGAAACCCACTATTAACGAGATCCGGGATGACTACTACACCCGCACCCATGTCTACGAGAGGGCGTGCCTTGTTATCCCGGCAGCGGAATCAGAATCGGAATCCATCTCCTTTGCCAATGTTCAGAATACGAACTTCAATTGGCAGCTGGATACTGGTCCGCAGGCGACGGCAGGTGTCCCTAACTACGATGCAGATAAATACGAAATCGCTTATGAATGCTGGCAGGAATTTGAAAACAACGAACCCGTTGCTGCCTGGTATTCCGATAACGGCTCACATGGTTCCCTGCCGACTATTACAAAGTTTAAAAGCGGGAAAGAGTACGTGTATTCTCTTATGCTGAAGCCAAAAGACGGATATTCCTTCAGCGATGAAACCGTTGTTACCGTAAACGGGGAAACCGTAAAGTCGAGTCTAAGCGGAGAATTCCTGTATGTCCCTGCTATTAAAACAATTACGATGCCTGCTTCGTCGGAAAACGAAGCTCTTGAGAATCTAAACGTCAACGATGTGAAAATCGACTACGCGCCCGGCGAGGCGCCGCGTGCGACCGCGACGATTCCCGCCGCCGATGCCGACAAGTACGAGATTGCCTACGAGTGCTGGGAAGAAATGGAGCTCGATATGGAATCCGGGGAGTCGGTACCCGTCGCCTTCTGGTATTCCGATCCCGCGGAGTACAAGCCGGGCATGAAGAAGATTGACCACTTCGAAGAGGGCAAGTTCTACATGTATTCCGTCGAGCTGAGGCTCAAGGGCGACAATACCGTGGCCGATGACTGCAATATGAACGTCAACGGTCATTGGGCGCACCACATCAAGACCGACAACGGCGTCTTCGCGCCAAACGCTGACAATATGCTGTGCGAGCAGCCGATCGACGAATGGCGTGCCATCGACGTTATCGAGGTCAACGGCGCCACGACCACCTTCAAGGCGGGCGATAGGCCGGTCTTTACGGCGAATGTTCCGACGGGTTCCAACTCCCTTCCTCAGTGTGAGTTCTGGACGGGCAGCGACGGCAGCGAAGTGAACTCCGTGGATTTCTGGGATCAGAACATTACGAACCACATCGACGCCTTTAAGCCTGGCGTGACCTATCGCTACGGCATCTACCTCAAGTCCGCGCGCGGCTTCTACTTCACGTCCGACACCAAGCTGGTGATCAACGGCCAGGAGTGCGGCTACCAGGTCGCGGACAGCGTATCCGATGAGGACAGCGGTTGGATCTACACCCTGTGGCTCAACACCGATCTGACCTTTACGCCCGAGGCCACGCCGACCCCCGATCCGCAGCCTACGCCGGATCCCAAGCCGACGCCGCAGCCTGGGGTGAAGCCCGCGGCCAAGCCGGCCACGACAACCGCCACGACCAAGACGGTTGAGAAAACCACGCAGGCCAAGAAGGGCGATGCTGTCCTGGCTACCACGGGGGATACCACCGCGATGACGGTCGCCGCCCTAGGCATCGCCGGCGCAACCGTAGCCGCCGCCGGCATCGCCGTGACCAAGCGCCGCAAGCGTTAGAGCTGGGTGACGGCTCTCGTTCTCGGCTTCAGTAAAATCTCAATCTGTAACACCAGACTGCCCAAAACGGCTCCAGATGTTACAGATTGAGATGAACCGAATGGCCGCCAATCTAATGTCTCGATCTGTAACACGTAGCGAGGAATTTGGCCTCTAACTGTTACAGATTGAGACAAACTGGCCGGCCAAGTCCAGAACCGCCACAAAGGTGCCTGTCCCCTTTGTGGTGGTTTGCACAGGTAGAACGGTAGGTTCGTATATATGAACCTACCGTTCGCTTTGTTTTTGGACAACGATTACGCTGGATGACTTTTGGTTTGCAGGAAAGGAACGACCATGAGGTGGACTACTGTTCGAGCGCTTTGCCGCCGCCTGACCATTGCCGCGGTGACCCTCACCATGGTGACGGGCTCGTTGCCTGTGGGCGCGTTTGCTGAGGCACTCACCACCGATAGCACCTTTGTGCAGACGGATGTCGACCAAGTAGACGCCGCCGACCCCGCCGACGCCGCGCCCGATGCCGATGCCGCCAACGCTGCCGACCCCGCGCCCGATGCCGGCGCTGCCGACCCCACAGTGCCCGATACCGGTGACACCCCTACGCCCCCGGCCTCCGAGATTGCATCGGCGGCGGGCCTGACGGGCGCCGGGCAGACCGAGAGCACACCTGCGGGTACGCTTGCCACCGATCTTGTCGAGGGCAAGGAGCTCGCCGAGCAGCAAAAGCAAGAGGAGGCTTCCGGCACCGAGGCGACCTGGAACGAGGAACTTGAACTCTGGGCAACCTCGAAGGGCGCCACGGGCGTAAAGGACGAATACGACGATGGCTACGTGGCCGGCGAGCAGACTCCCGCGCAGTACTACTTCTCGATTGATAGCCTCACCAACGAAATTTCTATCGAGTATGGCGACGCGGGCATTACCACGTTGGAGGTGCCCTCGACCATCGACGGCAAGCATGTCGTAAGCCTTAGGGGCATGGGAAACGCCGCTCTCACATCGGTCACCTTCGCCCCCGATTCGCACGTCCGCACCGTTGGCGGCCTGGGAGGCAGCAGCATCAAGGAAATCGCACTGCCCGATTCGGTTGAGGAGTTGGGCTGGAATGCGTTTACCGGAAACAAGACACTTCAGACGGTGACCTGGCCCAATAACGCGGCCTTTACCACGATTCCCGAGCAGGCCTTTGAGGGCTGCGAACAGCTTGACGACAATGTGGTGGCAACGCTGCCACCATCGGTTAAGACTATCGACTATCGCGCCTTCGCCAATTGCGGCGTGCCGCAGTTCTATGTCTCGGATACAACGGTACTCACCTTTACGCAGATCAATGTGCCGGGCACGGTGGAGCGGATCGGGCACTATGCCTTTGACGGGTGCTCCTTTGTGTCGTCGGTGACGATTGGCGATGGCGTCAAATCTATCGGGGCGCTCGCGTTCGCCTCTCTTGATCCTGCGATTGCCGGCAAAGAGATTGTGCTACCCAAAAGCGTGGAAATGATAGAGTGGGGAGCTTTTGAGAACACGAGATACGGAAACGAGACGAACCATAATGCCGTTGCCCTGCGCGCGATGAACCCCGATCTTCAGTTTGGTGAGGCGGGCTATCCGGGCGACTATAATGAGCGCGTGACAATCGATGGCGTAACGTATGCGATTCCCTTTAGTGAAGGCCAGACCATCTATGCCTATGCGACCGATTCGGCTGGCAACCCCTCGATGGTCAAAAAGCTTGCCGATGCCGTGGCCGATCGCAAGGACTCCGTCGATTCCTCGAAGCCTGCCTACACGTTTGAGTGGATGGGCGAGGCGGCCCAGGTGACGGGCAAACTTCCCCAGAGCGCGACGGCTACACTCGTGCAGGCGGGGCAGTCCACGCCGCTGGCGGTTGGCGATGACGGCAGCTTTACAGCGGACGCTCTCTCCAAGACAGCAGCCACCCTGCGCATTTCGCTCAGCGGTTACTATGACATGGTGCTGGCGCGCCCGGGCGACCAGATGACGGGCACATGGAATATCGGAGAGATTAAGGCGGAGGACTTTACCAAGATTCCGGCCTCGCGCGCGATTGAGCTCAACGTGGGCTATCTTGAACCGATTGTGGGCCAGGATAAGACCGAACGCATTGAGCTCGATAGTCTCGATAACATCGATCTGACGGTGAAGAGCGGCGGCAAGACGCTCAAACCTGCCAAGGGCGACAAGGAAAACGACTACCGTATCCAGGGTACGGCGCTCGTGGTGTCACAGGCCATTGCCGACGCGGACCAGGATCTGGAGATAACGCTCGAGCCCAAAGAAAGCCTCAAGCTGGGTGGTGCGACGGCGACGGTGAAGCCCTCGGCCGGTAAGGTCGATATCGACTTGAAGCCTTGGGGTACGGTGACGGTCACGACCAAGGGCGACTACCAGGGAGCCAACCGCGTGCTGGTGTTCCGTACGTCCGACGGCAAGCTAGTCGCCGACGGTGTCACCTATCTGATGGGCTACGAAGACGATGGCACCACGCCTATCATGAAGGCCGAGACGCCGCGCCTTAAGGCCGGTTCGTACACCATCGTCGCCTTTAACAAGACGAGCTACGACATCCAGGCGACGAGCTATTCCACGTTTAGCCGCCTAGGGCTGACCGTGGGGAAGCATATCGCGCAAAAGCAGGTGAAGATTGAGGACGGCAAACAGCTCGACGTGACACTCGACGTCCCCACGTTTGACGTGGAGACGTATCGTGCCGAGCGCGGGCTGACGGCGGGCTCGGTTATCGCTGATTCGTCCGCGGTCGTTGGCGTGGAGACCGAGCTGCGCATTCATTACGAGCTCAAGGACAGCCAGACTGCCAAGATTGAGATTCCGCTGGCAAAGGATGCCGTCGAGGATGTGTCCGCAGGCTCTCGCGACCCCGGTGATAGCTCCCGTACATGGTGGACTGACGCGACGTGGGAGGGCGACAACCTCGTTCTCGATATGAAGAAGGGCAAGGGCGCCGATGTTTTTGTGCGCTTTAAGCCTAAGGCCGCGGGCATCTATGCCGTCTCGCCGCTTATTACGCTGGGCGAGGTGACATTGCCGCTGGGAAGCACCACGCTCGAGGTTAGCGGATCGCGCATCGAGGTCGACAACACCGACGTTCACAGCCTGCTGGGCAATGTGGCCTACGTTTATGCGGCGCCCGGCAAAAGCGTGCAGCTTACCGTGGGCGCGGGCGCCTCGGCCGCAAAGTACACTGGCAAGACCAATAAACTCGGCCGTGCCAAGATTGAATACGACCTGCCGCAGGATACGCTTGCCGCCGAGCGCGTGATGCTCGAGGCGCGCGTGGGCTCGACCGATGTTGCCGCCGCTGCCGCAGAGGTGACGGCTCGCAATTATGTGCGCTATGTTCCGGGCGCTTCGGTCTGGAACTTTGATGTGACGTATCGTGGCGGTACGCAAAGCCTGGTCAAGGACGGCAAGGACACCGGCAAGAGTCTGTGGACCTTCCATCATCTGCCGCAAAAGAAGAACGCCTACTGGACGTTCGATATCACGCTCGAGGTGGGAAACGAAGAGGCCGCCGACACGCTCGACCTGTACGTGGACTGCGTGGATGGCAAGACGGTGACGATTCCTCTGACTCAAAAGTCGCGCGAGGGCACCCATGTGCGCTATGTAGCGGAGTGTGTGGACGAGGGTTACCTTAAGCTGCTCGACGAGTTTAACAAGGCGAATGACTCGACCTATGTGAACTGCGGCAACTTTGAGCAGATCTTTATGCCGCAGACCTACCGCATCTCCAATGCTCAGCTTATGACCATGCTGAGTTTTGACGCCAACGCTTCGGCCAAAAAGCATTCCGCCGCGGCCGAGGAGCGCCAGCAGGAGTTCTCGAATGCCGTGCAGCAGTGGCACGAGTATATGATGGATAACTCGTTTAATGATGTCGACCAGGCGTTTAACGACGCGATTGATCAGATGGTCGCCGATGCGTTTGCCGAGGAAGAGAAGGGCGGTAAAGAGGACGAAGCCCAAGGTGGAGCTGCCCGCAAGGCTCGTCGCGCCCTCGCCGTCAGCGACGGCGAGGGTGATGATGCTGGCAACGACGAGGCCGCGCAGTTTGCCGCCGAGCTTAAGGCTGCGGTCGGCGGGTCGGCGGCGCTGCTAACCAAGCAGGGCGACAGCTATGGCGTCAACGTGGACAAGATGATCTTTGAGGACGCGTATGGCACCGGCGAGGATTGGTACCAGGAGCTCGCGTCGGCTCAGGGTGCAAATGCGGCGGACGCGGCGGCCATCAAGGAACTTGTCGACCATGCGTCGCGAGCGGAGTTTATTGCCCAGCAGGCCGAGGATCTGGTGGGTCAGTCGATGGGTATCGGTCGGCTCAACCAATACGGAAGCTGGAATGACGCAAGCGCTGCGGCGCTCAACAAGTGTGCGGGCATTAAGGCCAGCGAGTACAACGGCCAGTCGACGAGCGGGTTTAACGATTTGGGCCAGGCGCTCGGCAGCTCGCTGAGCTACAAGGCGGCTGACGACGATACCGTCAAGGGCTTTAAGGTCGCCGCGCCCGATGGCGAGCAGACGGCCTATATAGAGTCGGAGTTTATCGAGAACTCCAATAACAACAAGAACCAGGCGCTTCTGTTTAACTCGATCGCCATGCAGTGCGACATTCTGGACAACCTGTACGACAACTGGAATGTGGTCCATAGCCTCAATAACTCTACGATTCGCGGCTGGCTTATGGCTTGGAAGCGCAACGGCGACGTGAGCGCCCATATGAAGCTCATCCGCACGATCCGTTCGCTCAAGAGCTATAAGATCGAGTGCGAGATGTTCGGCCAGGTCTTTAAGACCGATGCGTGGAAGGCAGCCGGACAGGCGTTTCCCTCGGCAACCCAGGGTATCGGCATCTTTACCGGCATTTACGGCGTGAACGATGCCAGCAAGAACTGGGAGAACGTGAACGTCCGCATGCAGAAGGTGAAGGGCGAGCGCGAGGGCTATGAGCTTCAGCATACGCGCTTGCTTGCCAAGCCCGAGAAGACCGAGGATGACTGGAAGTGCATTTACGCGCTGCGTGACGCCATGGAGAAGGCGCGTGCGTTTGAGGATCTGCTGTATCGCCAACTCTGCCACGACAGCACCGATGTGGCGGTGGGCTCCATTATGACAATCGCCGGCGTGCTGACGGCCGGTTCGGCGGGTACTGTGGTGGGCGCTGCCTATGACGCGGCTTCGACCAGCGTAGGTTCGGAGCGCGCGATTAAGCTGACCAATGCCGAATGCGCCTACGATGTTGCCTGCGAGCAGGTGGAGCGCGCATGCCAGAATCGTATTACGGTCAACTGGGGCGAGCTGACCGATGCCGAGGTCTATAACGCCAACAAGGACGGCTTGATCTCGGACGAGAAGATGCAGTCGATCTTCGAGGCACGTTATCGCAATGTGGCCGCCAAGGCCGCACCCGATCCTGCGGGCGTGGTGTACGAGGGCCTGCTGTCCAATACGGTCGAGGGCGCGACGGTTGAGCTGTGGAGCGCCGACGATGCGGCCGGTACCAATGCAGTGCGTTGGGATGCCGAGGAGTATGAGCAGGACAATCCGCTTGCGACGGGTGCGGACGGTGCTTACAACTGGAATACGCCGACCGGCTGGTATCAGGTGCGCGTGACCAAGGACGGGTATGAGGAGGCGCGTTCGGCTTGGCTGCGTGTGCCGCCGATTCAGACTGAGGTGAACATTGGCTTGGTGTCGACGGCGGCGCCCGAGGTGGCTTCGGCCCATGCCTATACCGATTGCATCGAGGTTGAGTTTGCGCAGTATATGGATGCGAGCGACGATGCCCTGGCCGCATTGTACGCGCAGGGCTTGGGCGACGTGACGTATGCGTGGCTCGACAAGCAGGACGATCCCAATGGCAAGCCGTTGTCGCGCGTGCTGCGTATTCGCTATGCCGATGCGCGTGAGGCGGGCTCGACGGTGGCGTTTGAGCTCGACGGTGCTCGCAACTACGCCGGCACGGCCATGGCGCGCTGGGCAAGTGGCGAGCTTGTCGTGGGCGTTCGCGCCGACAAGCTCAAGCTCAACGTGGAGCAGGCCGTGACCATGCTTGAGGGCAGTGATTTTGAGCTGGTGGCGCATGTGACCGATAGGGCGGGCAAGCCGTTTGCGGGCGCCAAGGTTAGTGTTGGGCTGGAGTCCTCGGCTATCTGCTCTGTCGATGCCACCCAGGCCGTGACGGGCGAGGACGGCGCGGCGACGTTTGTGCTACATGGTGCTCTGCCCGGTTTGACGACGCTGACGGCGGCGGTGGACGGCACAGCGCTGTCCAAGCAGGTCGACGTTCGCGTGTCTGCCGAGGCAGTGCGACCGGCGCGACCGGTGGCGACGATTGGTGCGACGACGTTTGGTGCATGGTCGCCCAAGGAGAACTACATTACGGTGCCCAAGGGCACGAAGCTGGAGCTTTCGGCCGAGGATGGCACGACGATTTGGTACGCCACCAACGACACCTGCCCCTGCCGCGACGAAGGCCGCGTAAAGTACACCGAGCCTATTGCGCTCGATAGCAATATGCATGTGCGCATTGCGGCACAGCGCCCTGGCATGTCGTACAGCGAGTATTCCGAGCGTCTGAACATTACGATTACGGTGACCGATGAGGCGGCGCCTGAGCCCAAGCCGGAGCCCGAGCCCAAGCCGGAACCCAAGCCGACGCCTGGCAGCGGTGAGCAGGGTGGCGGTGCGGATGGCTCTGGCGGTACCGGGGCTCCTGCGGGCGGTTCGACTTCGACGACGACCACGGTGACGACGGACAAGTCCAAGGGTAAGGGCGAGAACGGCAAGAAGACCGGCGGCACGGAGCTCGCCAGCACGGGTGACTCCGCCGCGATGACGGTCGCCGCTCTGGGCATCGCCGGCGCAACTGTCGCCGCTGCCGGCATTGCCGCGACCAAGCGCCGCAAGCGCTAGGTTTTGGCGACGGCGCCCATCCTCGGCTTTTGCAAGATCTCAATCTGTAACACCAAGCCAGATATTTGGGCTCCAGGTGTTACAGATTGAGATGAACTGTTCGGCCGCCAACCTAATGTCTCAATCTGTAACACGTAGCGAGGAATTTGGCCTCTAGCTGTTACAGATCGAGACAAAGCGGGGGCGGCTGGCGCAATATCTCGATCTGTAACAACTACAAGGCTCAACGGGCTCCAGGTGTTACAGATCGAGACAAAACGACTGGGCAAGTCCAAAACCACCACAAAGGTGCCTGTCCCCTTTATGGTGGTCGGGCGGCCGGCATAGAAAAAGTCCCCGCCGGGCGTGTGCTCGACGGGGACTTTGCCGTTTGGTGGCTAGTGCTGCAGGTGATTACTCGCCCAGCAGGCTCTTGGTGATCGAAGCGGCGGCCTTCTTGCCGGCACCCATCGCCAGAATGACCGTAGCGGCACCGGTGACGATGTCGCCGCCGGCCCAGATGCGGGGATCGGTGGTCTGGCCGGTCTCCTCGTCGGCGACGATGTAGCCCCACTTGTTGAGCTCCATCTTGCCGCCGATCTTGGCAGCGAAGGGGTTGGCGTTGGTGCCGATAGCCGAGATTGCGACGTCGCAGGGAATCTCCTCGATGGCGCCCTCGATGGGCACCGGGCGACGACGGCCGGACTCGTCAGGCTCGCCGAGCTCCATCTTCTGGACCTTGACAGCGCACACGGAGCCGTCCTCGCCAGCGACAAACTCGAGCGGGGAGACGAGCGGCAGAACCTCGACGCCCTCGGCCTTAGCATGGTGCAGCTCGGCGCGACGGCAGGGCATCTCGTCCTCGGTACGGCGGTAGGCGATGATGGCGTGCTCGGCGCCCAGGCGCTTGGCGGTACGGACGGCGTCCATAGCCACGTTGCCGCCACCAAAGACGACGACGTTCTTGCCGTGCTTGGTGGGGGTGTCGTACTCGGGGAACTTGTTGGCCTTCATCAGGTTCACGCGGGTGAGGTACTCGTTAGCGAAGAAGACGTTGGGCAGGTTCTCGCCGGGGACGTTGAGGAACTTGGGCAGGCCGGCGCCGGTTGCCACGTAGATGGCGTCGAAGCCCTGCTCGAACAGCTCCTCGGCCGTGGCCATGTTGCCCACGACGGAGTTGTACTCAAACTTGACGCCCATGTCCTCCAGGCCGTCGATCTCGCGCTTGACGACTGCCTTGGGCAGACGGAACTCGGGGATGCCGTAGACCAGCACGCCGCCGCCGGTGAAGAATGCCTCGAAGACGGTGACGTCAAAGCCGTTGCGGGCGAGCTCGCCGGCGCAGGTGATGCCGGACGGGCCGGAGCCGACGACGGCGACCTTCTTGCCGTTCTTGGGGGCCATCTTGGGCGTGGAGGCGAGCTCGGGGCGGTCACCCAGGAAGCGCTCGAGCTGGCCGATGGCCACGGGCTCGGACTTCTTGCCGCGGATGCACTTGCCCTCGCACTGGTTCTCCTGCGGGCAGACGCGGCCGCAGATGGCGGGAAGCATGGAGTCCTCGCGGATGGTATCGAGGGCGCCGCCGAAGTCCTTCGCGCGGATCTGCTCGATAAAGCGGGGGATGTTGATGTTGACGGGGCAGCCCTCAACACAGAACGGCTTCTTGCAGTTGAGGCAGCGCTCGGCCTCGGCCAGCGCCATCTCCTCGGTGAAGCCCTTGTCGACGGGGCGGAAGTCGCAGGCGCGCTCGGCAGCCGGCTCCTCGTTATCGGGGGTGCGGGGCGACTTCATATCGGCAACGAAACGACCGTTAACTAGTGGCATGCGCAGCTCTTTTCCTCATAGGCCTTGAGGGACTCGCCCTCTTCGGAACGGTAAGCGGCCTGGCGGGCACGAAGGTCATCCCAGTCGACCAGGGTGGCATCGAAGTCGGGGCCGTCGACGCAAGCGAACTTGGTCACGCCGCCCACCTCGACGCGGCAGCAGCCGCACATGCCGGTGCCGTCAACCATGATGGGGTTGAGCGACGCGGTGATGGGGGTGTCGTACTTCTGGGCGGTGAGGGTCGAGAACTTCATCATCGGAACGGGGCCGACGCAGAAGACCTGGCTCACGGCCTTGTCCTGCAGCAGACGCTCCAGCGGAGCGGTGACAACGCCCTGCTCGCCGTAGGAGCCGTCGTCGGTGGTGATGTGGATGTGGTCCTCGTCGAGGAGCTCGCGGAACTGGTCCTCCATGAGCAGGAGGTCCTTGGTGCGGGCGCCCATGATGGCGTGCACCTCGTGGCCGGTTTCGACCAGGTGCTTGGCGACCGGGAAGGCAATTGCCAGGCCGACGCCGCCGCCAATGACGGCACAGGGGCCCTCGGCCATTTCGGTGGGAACGCCCAGCGGGCCCACGACGTCGCGCAGCGACTCGCCGGCCTCGTAGGTGGACAGCATCTCGGTGGTCTTGCCGATCACCATGAAGATGAACTCGACCCAGCCCTCGTCAGCGTTCCAGCCGGCCAGGGTAAACGGGACGCGCTCGCCCGTCTCGTTGGCGCGGACCATGAGGAACTGTCCAGCGTGCGCATGCTTGGCGATTGCGGGCGCCTCGATGCGGAACTTGAACACCTTCTCCGAGAACTGCGTCTTCTCCAGGATCTTATACATAGAACCCCTCTCTTGTTAGGGCCGCCGAACCGTGCCTCCACGGAAATGGACGGTAGCCCGAATAAAACCGTACGCGCACAGGCGTTGTGCAGACATACGGTACAAATTATACCCTCATGGGCATGTCGCTTACGTGTATCTTCGGCAGGTGGGAAAAGGGTTTATCCGGTTCGACCTACCAAAAAGGGACAGGTTTATTTTGGTCGGTTTTATCAGGCAAAACGGCAAAGGGGGCCGGCCTCGGGTTGTGATGAGGCCGGCCCCCTTTGGGGTGCTATGCGTGTATGGCGGCGCGCGGTTTATCGTGATGCCGCAACTGGGGCGTTTCCGCAGATAAAACCTGCTAAAATAAACCTGTCCCTAAATGATAGGTTTTAGTGCTTGCCGTTGGCGGAGGCGGCGCCGTTGACGTGGTCGCGGGCATAGATCACGCCGTGCACGATGGCGAGACCCGCGGCGTCGGCGGCGCGGGCGCAGGTGTCCTGGAAGTCATCGGCCTCGCGGGCGCGCAGCTGTTTGAGCACATAGTCTGCCACGGCCATCTTGCCGGGAGGGTTGCCGATGCCGGTGCGGATACGGCTAAAGTCGCGGCTGCCCATCTTGTCGATGATGGAGCGCAGGCCGTTGTGCCCGGCGTGGCCACCGCCCACCTTGACGCGCACGTCACCGGCGGGGATGTCGAGCTCGTCGTGAATCACGAGTAGCTCCTCGGCCTTGATCTTGTACTCGCGGCAGAGCTTGGAGATGGGGCCACCCGAGGTATTCATATACGACTGCGGCTTGACCAGCACGATCTGGCGCTTGCCACCCTCTTCCTCGGGATCGTTGATGTTGATGAGTGCGACCTCGGCGCCGGCCTGGTTTTTCCAGTACGTGACACCGGCCTGACGGGCCAGCTCGTCGATTGCCTTAAAGCCAGCGTTGTGGCGGGTTTCGGCATATTCCTCGCCAGGGTTGCCAAGTCCGGCAACCATGCGAATCTTAAGCGGCTGTGCAGCTGCCATGTTTGTCCTCCGTTACGTAAACAGTTTAATCAACGACA